>JAXDFS010000142.1:0-19849 GCA_034665465.1 Solirubrobacteraceae bacterium | reverse complement strand
CGGCAGCGGCGCCGCGCAGATCGCCCTCGCCGCGCGGGGATCGGGCGCGGCCGTCGGCTGGGTCGGCGCCCTGCGCCCGCGGATCCGCAAGAGCCGCGCATCGGTGGCGCGCGCGCGGCCGCGGCCGCTGACCGTCAGGTCGCTGGACGCCCGCGGCCTGCCGCGTGCTCCCGCGACGGTCGTCGCACGCGACGTCGACGCGACGGCGCGCCTCGCCGGCGCGCCCGACGGGCGCCTGGTCGCCTCCTGGGTGCGCCCGCAGAAGATCCTTCCCTTCCCGGGCGACGACCGCGGCGACGCGCCGCCGCCGGGCGCCTACGTCAACCCGGTCGCGTTCACGCGCCAGGTCCTTCCGCGCCTGCTGCCGGCGCGCCCGCTCGGGCCCCCGCAGCAGATCGCGGTGGGCGTCCCCTCCGTCGCCTTCGACGGTGCCGGCCATGCCGTCGCGGCGTTCCGCGTGTCCCACACCGGCGGGATCCCGGCCTTCGACGCGCTCATGGCGGGCTCGGATGCCGGTGGCCCCTGGTCGAGCCCGAAGCTCGTCGCGGACCTCGGCTTCAGCCGCTTCGAGCCCCTCGTCGTCGCGCCGGCCTCGGGCCCCGTCGTCGTCTACACGGCGCTCGTCGCCGCGGCCGGCCCGCCGCGCTGGACGGTCGCCGCCTCAGGCCCGGCCGGCCCGCAGGTCCTCGGGATCACGACCGCCGGGGACGGACGGGGGGTCGCGGTGGGGCGATCAGGTCAGCGCGTGCTCGTGGCCTGGCCGTCGGCGACCGGCGCCGTGCAGGTGGCCGAGCAGGGCTGACCTGCCCAGGCCTCAGCGCTCGGCCGCCGGGCAGGCGATGCGAAAGTCGCACATCGAGCAGGCGGTGTAGGACGGCGTCGGCTCGAAGTCCTGCGCCAGGATTGCGCCCGCGACCTCGTCGACCGTGTCCGCGATCCAGGCGGCGTCGATCTCGCTGCTGGGCACGCGGACCTTCTCGTCGTCGAGCACATACAGGTAGGACTGCTCGGACGCCTCCAGCTGCCACGCCTCGCGCGCCCCGACCGCGTAGAGCGAGAGCTGCACGTCCTCCTTGAGCGCGGCCGCCGAGCGCGGGCGCCCGGTCTTGTAGTCGATCAGCTCGTGGCCGCCGCCGGGGAGGCGGTCGACGCGATCGACGCGGCCGCGCAGCGTGTGCGCGCCCATCCGAAACGAGAACGCGCGCTCGAACCAGACCGGCTCGACGGGCTCCTCGGCGATGCGCTGGTGATAGCGGCGCAGCGCGGCGCCGGCCTTCTCGCGCAGCTGGCGCTCCTGCTCGCTGTCGCCGAAGCCGCCGCGCCGCCAGCCGGCCTCCAGCAGCGCCAGCAGATCCATGAGTGAGTCGCCGGCCGTCTGGTGGTAGCGCTCGAGCACCTGGTGGACGAGGATCCCGAAGCGCTGGTGCAGCGTCGGCTCCTGCGGGACCCGCAGCACGCGGGCGAACTTGTAGCGCAGCGGGCAGGCGCGGTAGGTCTCGATGTCCGAAGCCGACAGCGCCAGGCCCGCGCCGCGGCGCGGCAGGAAGGCGATCAGGCTCGGCTCGGCGCGCGCCGCCCGGGCCGCAGCGCGCGCGCGGTCGTCGCGCTCGGCGTCGAGCAGCAGCTCGTCCAGCGAGGAGGTCTGCAGCACCTCGCGCTGCAGCGGCGACAGCGACGCTGTCAGGCGCTCGTTGACCGGCCCGAGCGCGTCGGCGACCGACTGGCCCGCGGGGCGCTCCAGCAGCGCCGCCAGCTTGACGAGCTCGAGGTAGCGGGCGACGGCGTGGGTGACGTCGAGGTCGGTGTCCAGGCGCAGCTCGCCCAGGCCCTTGCCCACGCGCACGACGTCGGCGAGCAGCTCGTCGCGCACAGCCGAGAAGGTCGCGTGCAGCGCCTCCTCGGGCCCGAACAGCTCCTCCTCGAGCGCGACCCACTCCGCGCCGAGCGCGGCGCGAGCCTCCTCTGCCAAGGGCGACGGCGGCTGCAGCGCCCCGCCCGCCCCCTGCGTCGGGTAGGAGAGCACGAGCCCGACCCGCGCGCGCGTCATCGCGACGTGCAGCAGGCGCCGCATCGCGGCCACGTGGGCGGCACGGTCGTCGGGCCCGAGCGACTCCTTCAGCAGCGCGTCGGGAATCGCCTCGCCCGCGCGCAGCCGCGGCCCCGGCATCCGCGCCGCCGTCAGGCCGAGCACGAAGACCCAGTCCAGCTCGCGGCCGGCGGCGGCCTCCAGCGCCATGACCTGCACCGCGCCGGCCCGCGCGGGCGCGCCCTCCTCGTCCTCGTCGCGCAGGTCGGTCACGGCGACGGCGGCGACGTATCGGGCGAAGTCGCGCGGCGTGGCATGCGGGGCGCGGCGCGCGTAGGCGCCCGCAAGCTCGCCGAGGCGCGCGAGGCTCACGAGCCGCTCGACGACGTCGGCCTGCGCCGAGAAGACCTGCTGGCGACGCAGCCCGAGCAGCTCGATCAGGCGGTGCACGAAGAGGTCCGGGCGTGCGCTGTCGAGCGTCTCGGACGCCTGGCGGTACAGGCGCAGGAAGAAGTGGATGTGCTCGCGCGCCTCGGGCGGAAGCTGCGGCGACTCGGTCGCGGCCACGAGCCCGGAGACCATGTCGAGCTTGCGCCGTCGCGCGATCTGCACGCAGCGCGCGAGGTCGACGGAGCGCAGCGACACCGGCGGGCGCGCGAGCGCGCGCACCACCGCGCCGGCGTCGGAGGGATCGGCGAGCAGGCGCAGCCACGCCAGCACGTCGCGCACCTCGGTCTGGGAGAACATGTCGGCCTCGCCGACGGTCCGGTGGGCGATCGCGCGCTCCTCCAGGGCGACCGCGACATGGCGTCCCTCGTCGCGCAGCGAGCGCACGAGCACGCCGATGCGCTCGGGCGCGCAGCCGCCGCGCACGAGGCGCTGCACCTCCGCGGCGACCGCCTGCGCCTGCGTGCGCTCGTCGGTCGCGCGCCAGAAGGTCACGGTTCCTCCGGGATCGCCGGCCGCCGCGCTCGCCCGGCGCCCGGCGATCGGCTGCACGACCGCGAGTGCGGCATCGAGGACGCGCTGCGGGCAGCGCAGCGAGCGCTCGAGCGCGACGACGACCGCGCCCGGATGCGCACGCTCGAAGTCGGCGGCGTTCTTGGCCGCGGCCGCACGCATGCGCCGCGGCGCGCAGTCGTCGTCGGCCGTGACGGTGAGGCTGCCGTGCTCGCTGCCGAGCAGCTCCACGAGCAGCGCCGGGGCGAAGCCGAGGTCGGCGAACTCGTCGACGAGCACGTGGCGGAAGCGCTCACCCACGCGGGCGCGCACGTGCGGGCGCTCGCGCAGCAGTCCGGCGGCGCGCAGGACCAGCTCGCCCCCATCGAGCGCGCCCTCCTCGGCGAGCAGGCGGTCGTGGTCGAGATACAGGCGGGCGAACTCGACCTCGCGCGCCGCGCGCATGCGCTGCGCGTCGTCGCCGGCGGGCAGGCACTCTGCCCACTCCGCGTAGCCGGCGGCGGTGACGAGCTCCTCCTTGAGCCGGTCGATGCGATCGATGACACCGGCGAGCAGCACCGCGGGGCGCCCGGCGATGTCGTGGCTGCGCAGGTGCAGGTCGTCCATGCGGTCCAGCAGCAGCGCGAGGCGGTCGGCGCGCGTGACCGGCGCGAAGAACGGGTCGACGCCGGCCTCGGCGGTCTCGTCGCGCAGCAGTCGCGTGCAGAACTCGCGCACGCTGTGGACGGGCAGCTCCTCGTAGGGCCCGTCGATGGCGTCCTCGATGCGCCTGCGCAGCGCGGCCGCGCCCGCCGCGGTGGGACTCAGCGCCAGGATCGACTCCGGGGCCGCGCCCTGCGCCACGAGCGCGGCGAAGCGGGCGACGAGGACGGTCGTCTTGCCGCTCCCGGCGCCGCCGAGCACGAGCAGCGGGCCACCCGGGTGCGCCACCGCGCGCGCCTGGGTAGCCGTGAGTTGCGGCCACCGCGTCCCATCCGTCCCCGCCCCGGCGACCCAAGCACTCGACACCCACCTAGTATGAACTCGATGCCATCCCCCCCGACCGCGCTCGCAGCCGACTGGCTCGGGGCCTGCCGCGCGGCGGTGCACGGGCTGCGCGACGTGCTGGCGTCGTCTCCGACCAGTCGCGAGCGCATCGTCGAGACGGGCACGCGCGGGGAGGGCGGCGACCGCACGCTGGTCATCGACGAGCAGGCCGAGGACGTCGTCTTCGCCCAGCTGGATCTGCTGCACGCGGCCGGCGCGCGCTTTCAGGCGATCAGCGAGGAGCGCGGCGTCGTCGACTACGGCGGTGAGGACGTGCGCGTCGTCATCGACCCGATCGACGGCTCGCTGAACGCCAAGCGCGGCATGACCCACCACGCGCTCTCGATCGCCGTTGCCGACGGCCCGACGATGGCCGACGTCGTCTTCGGCTTCGTCTACGACTTCGGGCCCGGCGAGGAGTGGACCGCGCGCCGCGGAGAGGGCGCCTGGCTCGACGGCCACGAGATCCATCCGGCCCCGGAGCGCCGCGTCGACGACGGGCGCCTGGAGATGATCGCGATGGAGTCCACCGACCCGCGCTGGATGGCCCCCGCGATCGAGCAGCTCGGCGTGACCGTCCACCGGGTGCGCGCGATCGGCTCGATCGCGATCTCCCTGTGTCAGCTCGCACCGACGCGCGTGGACGGCATGATGACGCTCTGGCGCACGCGCGCCGTGGACGTCGCGGCCGCCCAGCTCATCGTCCGCGAGACGGGCGCGCTCGTCGACTTCCCGGCCTTCGACGAGCCGCTCGGCGCGCCGCTGGACCTCGAGCCGCACTCCCCCGTCGTCGCCGCGCGCACGGCCGAGGGGCTGGCGCAGCTGCGCGCGGTCCTCACCGTTCCCGGCGGGCACGGGCGGGCGAGCCGCGCGAAGTAGCCGGGTACGCCGTCCGGCGAGCCCGCGCGGCCGGTTCGCCATGATGCAGTGATGCTCGACCGCGCGCTCACCCAGCGGATCGCCAACGCCGTCGCGCGCGGCGGCGGCGCCCGCGGAGCAGGGCCGCCCAAGCCGGTGACGCTGCCGGGCGATCTCGCCGCCATCTGCGCCGATGCCGAGCGGCGCGTCGTCGCCTACACCGGCCTGCGCCCGGCCGCGCCGCTGCCGGCGCCGGAGTCCGTCCCGCGCTCGGACTGGATCGCCGCGAACGTCAACTCGATGGCCGCGCTGCTCGACCCGCTCGGCGAGCGCCTCAGCGGCGGCGCGGCGGGCGGCCTCGCGTTCCTGCGCGGTCCCGCCCGCGCTGCGATGGCGACGCTGATCTCGACCGAGGCGGGCGTGCTCACGGGCTATCTCTCCCAGCGCGTGCTCGGCCAGTATGAGTTCGTCCTCGTGGACCCCGCCTCCCCGACGCGGCTGCTGTTCGTCGCGCCGAACATCGCCCGGGCCGCGACGCGCCTGGAGGCCGACGCCGAGCAGCTGCTGACCTGGATCGCCTTTCACGAGGTCACCCACGCCGTGCAGTTCGCCGGGGTGCCGTGGCTTCGCCCGCACCTCGCCGGCCTGCTCAACGAGCTGCTCGACTCACTCGACGTCAAGGTCGACCCGCGCGTGCTGCTGCGCCTGCCGTCGGTCGACGACATGCGCGAGGCGGTCTCCGGCCTGCGCGAGAACGGGCTCGTCGGCGTGCTCGGCGGCGCCGGGCGGCGCGACCTGCTCGAGCGCGTCCAGAGCGTCATGGGCGTGGTCGAGGGGCACGCCGAGCACGTCATGGACGTCGTCGGCGCGCAGGCGCTGCCCGACCTCGACGCGCTGCGGGCGGCGCTGGACCGCCGCCGCCACGAGCGCCCGCCGCTGATCGCGCTGCTCGAGCGCCTGATCGGCCTTGACGCCAAGCTGCGCCAGTACGAGGACGGCAAGCGCTTCTGCGACGCGATCGCCGCCGCCGCCGGGCCGGCCGTGCTGCACACGGTCTTCGACGGTCCCGAGCAGCTGCCCAGCCCCGCCGAGCTGCAGGACCCGGACGCCTGGATCCGGCGTACCGCTGCCGGATCGGCCGCGGCGTAGCGCTGCCGGTCCCAGTCGTCTCACTCAGATACATGGTTCGCGACTGAACCAATTGCGGTGAGAGGTACGTTTCCGCACCCCATTCCTGCGGGTTGACGCAGATCGGTCCGTATTCACCGCAAAGCGGACTGACGATGCACAGTTTCGGAGGATTTCGGGTGACTTGACGGAAGTCGAGGTCATGTGCCACCCCGTTACCCGGACTACATCGCTCGCGGCCACCTGTGTCGCGGCTCTGCTGACGGTGGCGATGGTCGCCGCCGCACCTGCGCTCGCAAAGGGCGCGGACGACACCGACAACTCCGGCCCCGGCGGCGGCGCTCGAGCTGAGCAGCCCTCCTATTCCGCCCCCGCTGTCGCGCCGGCCGAGGCCGAGCCGGCGCAGGGCGCGCCGGAGGCCGAGCACCCAGTCGCCGACCAGCCCGGTCCGCAGCCCTACCCGGCGCCGGCCCCGGCGCCGGCCCCGGCGGTCGCGTATCCAGCAGCGGACGGCCCCGGCCACGATGGCGGGCATGGCCCCGGCGGCGGGCACGCCCACGAGGGACCGCCCGTGTACGCACCGGCGCCTGTGGCCGCGGGCGGCCATGGCGGCGCGCACGGCGGGCACGGCCACGCGGGCAGGCCCGTGTACGCCGACACCCATGGCGACGGCGGTGAGCACGGTCATGGCGAGCGGCCGGCGTACGACCCGGGTCATCGCGGACCCGGTCCCGGTGCTGACGCCGCATACGACCGCCAGCACGGTCACGGCCACCATGGTCATGGCGGTCATGGTCGCGGCGAGCAGCCGGTCTACGCCGACGACCACGGTCCCCACGGCGGGCCCGGCCATGAGGGCGAGCCCGCCTACGCCGAGCAGCACGGTGAACACAGCCATCACGGCGAGGACGGCCATGCGGAGAAGCCGGTGTACGTCGACGAGCACGGCGGTCACGGAGATGGCGGCCATGCGGAGAAGCCGGTGTACGTCGAGGAGCACGGTGGTCACGGAGATGGCGGCCATGCGGGGAAGCCGGTGTACGTCGAGGAGCACGGCGGTCACGGAGATGGCGGCGAGCACGGCGAGCACGGCGATCGCGGCGAGGACGGCCATCCGGAGCAGCCGGTGTACGTCGACGAGCACGGCGGTCACGGAGATGGTGAGCACGCTCACGATGGTGAGCACGGCCATCACGGCGAGCACGGACACCAGGGCCAAGGAGACGACGAGCCCGTAATGGTCCCGCTTCCGTACGTGCCAACCGCCTACATGCCGCCGCCGTACGTACCGCCGGTCTACGTCAGTCCGCCGGTCTACGTCAGTCCGCCGCTCTACGTCACTCCGCCGGTCTACGTCACCCCGCCGGTCTACGTCACCCCTCCGCCTGTCGTCACGCCCCCGCCCGCGGTGACGCCGCCGCCAAGCGTCACTCCGCCTCCGGGGGTCACGCCGCCGCCCGGCGTCACGCCGCCGCTTGCCGGCGCCGGCCTGGGGGTCCCTGGCCCCGCGCTGACTCCGGCCGCGACTCCGCCGGCTCCCGAGCCGACGCCGATCGCAACCGCGGTCCCGGCCGGGTCTCCGACATCCGAGCCGCCGACGACGGCGTCGAGCACCGGGCTCGTCGGCCCGGCGCCCGGGCTGCTGCCGGCCGGAGCCGGCGACGTGGTGGTGGACGGCCTCTTCCTGCGCCCCGCGGCGGCGACGCTCAACACGAGTTCGGCACATGCCACGGGCAACATGGCTGCGGTCGCGCCGACGTCCGCGCTGGCGACGGCGCCGGTCTCGCTGGCCGGCGATCGGCTCCCGTTCACCGGCTGGAGCGTCTGGCCGCCACTCGGCACGGGCCTGCTGATGCTCGGGCTCGGCCTGTACCTGCGCCGCCGCCCGGCGGCGTAGGACGCCGGACAGACACCGCGACCGCCGGCGCGGGTGCGGAACTGCGTCGATACGGGAAAGGGCCTGAGCCTCGCGGCCCTCCCAGCGAAGGATGGCGAGTAGGTGTTCCAGACGAACACCTACTCGTCGCCCTTCCCTCACCGGGGCAACCCGCGCCCAAGGATGACGAGTAGGTGTTCCAGGCGAACACCTACTCGTCGCCCTTGCCTCGAGCCCGGGGCGATCCGCCCCAGGGCGCCACACGCGACAGGCCCGTCCCCCTCATCGCCGCCGTAGACGCCGGCGCAAAAGACCGCCGCCCGAGGTGACTTGGGTCGAGGGGGCGCCCCGCGGCGACAGGCCCAGACCGCCCGGGACCCGGGAACCCGCGTTCGCCTCGTAACCGATCGCCAGATGGGGTTTACAAACACACGTTCGGGTAGTATCGTCTCGACACGAACTTAGAACTAATATCCTTAGACCTCCGGAGGAGGCCCCCGACTCATGGCTGACACCACCGCCCAGACCGCAGCGCAGAAGGCCGCGACCACCCGCAAGACCAACGCGACCAAGCGCTCCACCACCGCCAAGAAGGCGGCTGCCACCCGCGCCGCCAACCGCGGCAGCGCCGCCCGTGCGACCGCCACCCGCAAGGCGAAGGCCGACGTCAAGACGACCGCAGCCCGCGCCGAGACGACTGCGGCCAAGAAGGCCGCCCAGGCCAAGCAGGAGACCAAGAGCGCGATGGCCCGTGCCGCCGAGATGGCCGAGAAGGCCGTGCTGGTGCCGGTGGGCGCGACGCTCATCACCCGCGACCGCGTCGCCGACATCCTCGGCGAGATCCGCAAGACCTACTCCACGCGGATCAAGACCGAGAACGAGCTGCGTCGCTTCGAGCGCCGCGGATCGAGCGCCTTCAAGGGCATCGAGCGCGACGCCAAGAAGACCCGCACGCGCGTCGAGCGCGAGTTGCGCGAGCGCCGCGCGGTCGTCGAGCGCGAGCTCAAGGCCCGCACCGGCGTCCTGAAGACCCGCACCGAGCCCGTCGTCAAGAACGCCGAGTTCGTCACCGCCCGCGTCGAGAACGCCGTCCAGACCGGCCGCACCGCCGCCACGAAGGCGACGACCACGGTCTCGGAGCGCATCGCCAGCCTCGCCTGAGGCACAAGACTCCCCCCAGCAGGACCCTGAAGCGCCCTCCCCAGCCGATGCCGCGCCCCGAAAAGGGCGCGGCATCGGTGTTTTCTAGACTGGGGGACATGCCGACCGACATCGAGATCCGCAAGGCGCTGGAGCGCGTGATCGACCCGGAGCTGCACAAGTCGATCGTCGAGCTGGGAATGGTCCGCTCGATCGACATCTCCGCGACCGGCGAGGTGAGCGTGACCGTGTCGCTGACGACCGCCGGCTGCCCGATCCGCAACCACTTCGTCGAGGCCGTCCAGCGGGAGGCCGCCACCGTCGCGGGAGTCACGAAGGTCGACGTGGCCTTCGACGTGCTCTCCGACGGCGAGAAGGCGAAGCTGCAGAAGACGCTCGGCCGCGGCGCGCTGCCCGCCGGCGCCCTGGCGCAGGTCGCGAACGTCATCTGCATCGGCTCCGGCAAGGGCGGCGTCGGCAAGTCGACGCTGACCGCGAACCTCGCGGCCGCGCTGACGGCTGACGGCAAGTCCGTCGGGATCCTCGACGCCGACGTCTGGGGCTACTCGATCCCGCGCATGTTCGGCCTCGGGGGCCAGCGCCCGCCGGTCTCGGCCGACCGCAAGATCGTGCCGCTGGAGGCTCACGGCGTGAAGGTGATGTCGATCGGGTTCTTCGTCGAGGAGGACGCCGCCGTGGTCTGGCGCGGGCCGATGCTGCACAAGGCGCTCACGCAGTTCCTCGAGGACGTCGCCTGGGGCGAGCTGGACTACCTGCTCGTGGACCTCCCGCCGGGCACCGGCGACGTCTCGATGACGCTCGCGCAGCTGCTGCCGCAGGCGCAGTTCGTGATCGTCACGACGCCGCAGCCGACGGCCCAGAAGGTCGCGCGCCGCGCCGCCCAGATGGCGGGCAAGGTCAGCCTCGAGATCGCCGGGATCGTGGAGAACATGGCGGGCTTCACGACGCCGTCGGGAGAGCGCTTCCAGATCTTCGGCGAGGGCGGCGGGCAGGCGCTGGCCGACGAGCTCGACGTGCCGCTGCTGGCCAAGGTGCCGCTGACGATGCCGCTGCGCGCCCAGGCCGACGCCGGCACGCCGCTCGTCCTCACCGACCCCGACGACCCTGCGGCCCAGGCGATTCGCCACGCGGCGCGGGGCATCGTCGCGCTGGCGCCGATCGAGCTGCCCGTGCTGCAGGGCCCCGCGCCCACGGGCATCAGCCTGCCGATGGCAGGCTGACCCGCAGGCGCAGGCGCAGGCGGCGCGGCGAGGTCAGCTGACCTCGCGCAGCTTGCCGGTCTCCACCTCGTAGACGAAGCCCCGGACCGAGTCCTTCTTGGGGATGAACGGGCTCGCGTTCACGCGCGCGATCGACTGGCGCACGTCCTCGTCGAGGTCGGGAAACGACTCCGCTGCCCACTCGGGCTTGATCCCGAGCTCGTCCTGGATCGAGCGCTTGAACTCGTCGTCGGTGAACGTGAGCATGCCGCAGTCCGTGTGGTGGATGAGGACGATCTCCTCGGTGCCGAGCAGTCGCTGGGAGATCGCCAGCGAGCGGATCTCGTCGTCGGTGATGACGCCGCCGGCGTTGCGGATCACGTGCGCATCGCCTTCGGAGAGCCCGAGCAGCCCGTAGGGGTTCAGGCGCGCGTCCATGCAGGCGACGATGGCGATCTTGCGCCCGGGAGGCATCGGCAGGTCCCCCTTGTCGAAGCTCTCGGCGTAGCTCTTCGCGTTCTCGAGCAGCTCGTCGGTCGTGCTCATGCGGTCCCCTCGTTCGTAAATACCTGATTGTCGATCAGGATGCTAGACAACGGGAGGGGCCGGGGCAACGGCAGGCCCCGGTGACGGCGCGGCGGCGCTACTGGGCGGGCTGCCCGAAGTAGTCGGCGTTGATCTTCGTGTAGCTCGCCCATTCCTCGGGAAGCTGGTCCTCGGCGAAGCACGCGTCCACCGGGCAGGCCTCGACGCAGGCATCGCAGTCGATGCACTCCTCAGGGTCGATGTAGAGCATCTCGACCTTGTCGTAGTCGGGCTCGTCAGTGGTCGGGTGGATGCAGTCGACAGGGCACACCTCGACACACGAGTTGTCCTTCGTGCCGATGCAGGGCTCCGCGATGACGTAGGCCATGAAGCGTTCGTTCCTTCATTTGATGACTGGACGTGGGCGGGCCGGACATAGTATCCACGGCGTGATCGGCGGCCGATTCAGGCGGGCGAGGAGCCCTGCGACGGACGGTCCGGCGTGCTGCTGCTGACTGGCGCCACCGGTCAGGTCGGGCGCGCCGTCCTGCGGCGGCTGACTGCCGCCGGGGAGCCCGTGCGCTGCCTCGTGCGCGATCCGCGCCGCCTCGGCGCCGACCGGGTGCGCGTGCAGATCGCGCTCGGCGACCTCGCCGATCCGCCGTCGTTTCGCAACGCGATGCGCGGCGTGCGCACCGTGGTGCACCTCGCTGCAGCGATCCGCGACCAGCCGACCGGCTCGATCGAGGAGCTCAACGGGATCGCCACCTGGCGGATGGTGCAGGCGGCCGAGCGCGCCGGCGTCGAGCACTTCGTCTTCACGAGCGCGCTGAGCGCGACGAGCCACGACCGGACGCGCTTCCTGCGTGCCAAGGCGCTCGCGGAGCGGGCCGTGCTGGGCTCCGACGTGCGCCACACGATCCTCGCGCCGTCGATCGTCTACGCCTCCGGAGACGTGTTCATGACGCTGCTGGAACGGATGGCGATCGTCCTGCCGGTCATGCCCGTGAGCGGCCGCGGGTCGGCGCTGTATCAGCCGATCTGGGCCGAGGACGTCGCCGACTGCATCGTCTCGGCACTCGCGCCGCCCGCCGCGCCGGGGCCGCGCGCCGACCGCCGCTACGAGCTCGCGGGTCCGCAGACGCTGTCGCACACGGACATCGTCGAGCTCGTCCTGCGGGCCGCCGGGCGCCCGCGGCCGACGGTGCACGTACCCACCCCGATCGTCAGCCGCCTCCTGCGCGTCCTGGAGATCCTCATGAAGTCGCGCGCCCCGATGACCTGGGACGAGGCCGAGCTGCTGGAGGTCTCGATGACGACCGCCGCCGGCACGGCGGACGCCATGGCGCTCGGCGTGACGCCGCGCCCGATGGCCGCGGTGCTGGGCGTCTGATGATCGGCGCGGCAAGCCTGCGCACGCGCCTGGCGTGGGCGCTCATGCGCGCGCTCGACGTCGAGCGCCGCCGGCGCGCCCACGATCGCGGCTGGCTGCGGCCCGTCGAGGCCGTGCTCGAGCGCGGTCAGCTGCGCGTGCTCGGCGGGCCCGCCCACGGATCGCGGCTGTCGGGTGAGCACTTCGCGCACTGGGGCGCGCAGGCCTGGAGCGTCCTGACGGGCACGCACGAGCCGCAGGTCTACGAGGCGCTGCGGCGCACGCTCGGCTCGGGCGGCGTGTTCC
The DNA here is from genome assembly GCA_034665465.1 of Solirubrobacteraceae bacterium. GTDB lineage: Bacteria > Actinomycetota > Thermoleophilia > Solirubrobacterales > Solirubrobacteraceae > CADCVQ01. The sequence continues at coordinate 7,412 of JAXDFS010000142.1, read as the reverse complement.
TCGACGTCGGCTGCAACGTCGGCTACACGGCGCTGCTGGCGGCGGGGATCGTCGGCCCGTCGGGGCGGGTCGTGGCGCTCGACGCCCAGCGCGAGTGCGCCGAGGCGACGCGGCGAAACGCGCAGCTCAACGGCCTGGGGCAGGTCGAGGTGCTTCACAGCGCGGCCGGCGCCGGCAGCGGGGAGGCGGAGGTCATCGTCACGCAGGACCCGCTCTGGACGCGGCTTGCCAGCGTCGGGGAGCACCCGCTGGAGGTGCGCCGAGACCGTGTCGCGGTGACGTCGGTCGACGATCTCGTCGCCCGGCTGGCGCTGCCGGCCGTCGATGTCGTGAAGATCGACGTCGAGGGTGCCGAGCTGGACGTGCTCACCGGCATGCAGCGCGTGCTGGCGCAGCAGCGGCCGTTCGTCATCGCCGAGATGCACGGGCTCAACGCCGAGTTCTGCCGGGCGATGTCCGCCGCCGGCTATCGCGTCGTCAACCTCGACGGCCTCGAGCCCGTGGCGCTGGCCGGTCCCAACGTCCACGCGCTGTGCGAGCCGGCCGAACACCTGGAGTGGGCGCCCCGATGAGCGCCGATCTCGTCGACGCGTCGATCGGCGTGTGGATCCGCAAGCAACGGCGCGTCCGCCGCAGCGGCGGCTTCTGGCTGGCGCTGTCGGTCGGATCGGTCGCCGGCTGGCTGGCCACCGCATTCGGGACGGGCGCGACACTCGGCTCCGTCCTGGTCACTGCGCTGTTCCTGCTGGCCCCCGCCGGCCTGTACGGCTTCGTCGGCGTCCGGATGCTGCGCGCGGGCCTGTGGATCGACGCGGATGGGATCGTGATCCGTAACCCGCTCGTCACCTATCGGTTCACGATCGCGCAGGCGCAGCGATTCACGCCGGGGCTGTGGAGCGCTGTGAGCTCGAATGGAACGCCGTGCCCGCTGCTCGAGAACAGCATCGGAGCGGCGATCGGCGTGTGGGCGCTCGGCAAGGACACGTCGATCTTCACCTCCGCGGACTACCTCGAGGTCCTGCAGCCCGTCTGCGACGAGCTCAGCCGGATGCTCGAATCGCTGCACGCCATGCCCCCGGCGGCGTAGGCGCTCGCCGGCCGGCCCAGGGGCGCGCGGCCTCGAGCTGCGCTGCGAGCGCCAGCAGCGCGCCCTCGCCGGCGGGCCGGCCGATGAGCTGAACGGCGAGCGGCAGGCCGTCCTCGCGCTCATACAGCGGCAGCGAGATGGCGCACGTGCCGGTGACGTTCGAGATCGCCGTGTAGGGCGTGAAGTCGCCGGAGCGCCGGAAGGTCTGCATCGGGTCCGGGCCGCACGGATCCAGCTCGCCGATCGCCACCGGCGGCTGCGCGAGGGCAGGGGTGAGCAGCGCGTCGTACTCTCCCGCCCACACGGTGATCGCCCGCGCGAAGGCCTGCAGCCCGTAGGTCACGACCGCCGCCTGCACCGCATCGATGCGCTTGCAGCGCTGCCACAGCGCCCAGCTGAGGGGCTCCATGTCCTCCTCGGCCGGCTCGCGACCGGCGATCATCGCGACGACCGCGATCTGCGCGCAGACGGCGGGACCGAAGAGCGCGGTGAACTGCTCCAGCAGGCCGGGGACGTGCCAGGGCGGGTCGGCCTCGACGACCTCGTGGCCCAGCCCTGCGAGCAGCTGCGCGGCGTCGCGGACAGCGCGCTCGCAGGCCGGGTCCAGCTCGGCGTCGAGCAACGGCATCGAGGTGGTGACGGCAATCCGCAGTCGCCCGGGCTCGCGCGCAGCGGCCGTGGCGAAGGGCTCGGCGGGCGGCGGCGCCCACGAGGCGTCCCCGGGCTGCGGGCCGGCCAGGACGTCGAGCAGGAGCGCTGTCTCGGCAACCGTGCGCGTCAGGACGCCGTCCTGGACGAGGAACTGCTCGCCGGCATCGGGCGCGTGGGAGATGCGCCCGCGCTGCGGCTTGAGCCCGACCAGGCCGCAGCAGGCGGCAGGGATGCGCGTGGAGCCGCCGCCGTCGTTGGCACTGGCGATCGGCACCATCCCGGCGGCGACGGCTGCCGCAGAGCCGCCCGACGAGCCGCCGGGCGTGCGGCCCAGGTCCCACGGGTTGCGCGTCGGCCCGAACCGGCGCGTCTCGGTCACGGCCATGATCCCCCACTCCGGCAGGCAGGTCGTCCCGACGATGACGAAGCCCGCCTCGCGCAGCCGGCGCGTGACGTTGTGGTCGTGCTGGGGCGTGTGATCGCCCGTCAGTGCGGCGCCGAGCGTCAAACGCAGCCCGCGCACCGCGCGGTTGTTCTTGATCGCGATCGGGACGCCCGCGAAGGGGCGCTCGTCGCCCGGCCCGATCGCGTTGGCGGCCGCGCGCGCGCCCTCGTGGTCGACGTCGACGAAGGCGTTGACGACGGGCTGCAGGGCGTCGATGCGCCCCAGCGAGACGTCGACGAGCTCGCGCGCGTACAGCTCGCCGCGTCGCACCATCGCGGCGAGCTCGGTGACCGGGCGGAACATGAGGTCGCCGGTGCTCATGCCTGCAACCCTAGGAGGCCACTGAAACGTCCGCCACCGGTCGCACCGTCCTGTTCTTCGGCGGCCTCCCAGGCGCACCGGCGCCGACGCACCCGCTCCTATGATGTCGCCGTGACGAGGACCGAGACCACCGGGCATGGAGGCGGGACCGGTGGGACGGCCGACCGGTCGCTGGCGGAGCTGCAGCGCTTCACCGATGCCGCCCTCGCCCACCTCGCGATCGACGATCTGCTCACCGAGCTGCTGGAGCGGATCACCGAGATCCTCGGCGCCGACACCGCGGCGATCCTGCTGCTCGACCACGAGGACGGGATGCTGGTGGCGCGTGCGGCGAAGGGCCTCGAGGAGCAGGTGCGCCAGGGCGTCCGGCTGCCGGTCGGGCCAGGCTTCGCGGGCCGCATCGCCGCCGAGCGGCGGATGATCTTCGTGCCCGATGTCGATCATGCGGAGATCCTCAACCCGATCCTGCGCGAGAAGGGGATCAAGTCGCTGCTCGGTGCCCCGCTGCTCGTCGAGGACCGCGTGCTCGGCGTCCTGCACGTCGGGTCGCTGACCGCGCGCGAGTTCAGCGCGGAGCATCGCGCGCTGCTGCAGCTGGCGGCCGATCGCGCCGCGATCGCGATCGAGCACGCCACCCTCTACGAGCACGAGCGGCGCGCGCGCCAGGAGGCCGAGCGCGCCGTCGCGGTCATGCGCGCCGTGCAGCGCGTGACCGAGGCCGCGCTCTCGGCGCTGTCTCCCGCGGAGCTGCTCGACGAGTTGCTCGTGCGCATCCGGGAGCTGCTCGGCGCCGACACCGCGGCGATCCTCATGCTCGAGGACAACGGCCGCTTCCTGCGGGCCCGGGCCGCGAAGGGAATCGAGGAGGAGGTGCGCCAGGGCGTCCGCATTCCGCTGGGGGGCGGCTTCGCGGGCCGGATCGCCGCCGAGCGGCGGGCGATCTTCGTGCCGGATGTCGATCATGCGGAGATCCTCAACCCGATCCTGCGCGAGAAGGGGATCAAGTCGCTGCTCGGCGTCCCGCTGCTCATCGAGGGCCGCGTGCTCGGCGTCCTGCACGTCGGGACCCTGAGACCGCGCGCGTTCACCTCCGACGACACCGACCTCCTGCAGCTTGCCGCCGATCGCGCCGCGCTTGCGATCGACCATGCCGAGGCCTACGAGCAGCGGCGCATCGCCGAGGCGGTGCAGCGCGCGCTCCTGCCGCAGGAGCTGCTCGAGATCCCGGGCATGGAGGTCGCGGCGCGCTATCTGCCCGCAGCGCAGGCCGCGAGCCTCGGCGGCGATTGGTATGACCTGTTCGCGCTCGGGCGCGGCCGGGTCGGCATCGCGATCGGAGATGTCGTCGGGCGCGGCCTGCCGGCCGCCTCGCTGATGGCGCAGCTGCGCACGACCCTGCGCGCGTACGCGCTGGACGGGCAGGGCCCCGCGCAGGTCATGCAGAGTCTCGACGGCGTTCTCGGGTATCTCAGCCCGGCGACCATGACAACCGCGATCTACCTCGCGCTCGACGCGGGCGCTCAGACCATCACGATCGCCGGCGCCGGGCACCCGCCTCCGCTCGTCATCGCGCCCGACGGTCGGGCGAGCTATCTCCCGCTCGAGGGCGGCATGGCCCTCGGCGTGGCACGCGGCGCCCGCTATCGGGACGAGAGCTTCGAGCTGCTTCCCGGTTCGACGATCCTCCTCTACACCGACGGCGTCGTGGAGGTGCGCGGCGAGCCACTCGAAGCCGGGCTCGAGCGGCTGCGCGTCGTGGCGGAGCGCGGTCATGCGAGCCTGGAGGCCCTCTGCGACGCGGTGATCGACGAGCTGGTCGCCGACACGACGATCCCCGATGACGTCGCCCTCATCGCAGGGCGGGTCGTGCCGTTCGGCGATCGGCTGGTCACGCGCTGGCCGGCGCGCGCCGAGGTCCTCGCGAGCATCCGCGACATCATCGGTCGGTGGCTGCGACACCATGGCGCGACCGAGGACGAGGCCTTCGACATCACCGTCGCCTGCCAGGAGGCGTGCGCGAACGCCGTCGAGCACGCGTATGGCCCGGGCGAGCAGGTCTTCGAGGTCGAGGCCGGCCGCGAGGAGCGCACGATCGAGGTCATCGTGCGCGACCACGGCCAGTGGCGTCGCCCGCGCGGTGTCAACCGGGGTCGCGGCCTGCCGATGATGGAGGCGCTCATGCACAGCGTCGAGGTCGACCGCACCGGCGCGGGCACGACGGTCGTGCTGCGACGAGTCGTCGGCGAGGCGCAGGCCGCGTGAGGCCGCTGGCCCGGATCGCCGAGGAGTGGCGCGACGACCTCGTGCTCGCCAGGATCGAGGGCGAGATCGACGCGTCGAACGTCGCGGACATCGGCAGCCGGCTGCGATCGCTGCTGTCCAACCACTCCACCGCGATGGTCGTCGACCTGTCCGCGACGACCTACCTCGACAGCGCCGCGATCAACCTCCTGTTCGCCCTGCGCGACGAGATGGGCTTCCACCAGCAGCGCCTCGCGCTCGTGATCCCGGACGGCTCGTCGATCGGCCGGATGATCAGCCTCACCGGGCTCGACCGGACGGTCGCGGTGCGGCCGACGGCGGACGCGGCGGTCGCCGTCATCCGACAGGACGGCTGACCGCCGGCGGTCCGACGGCGGCTCCGACGGCGGCCGTGCGGCCGACGAGGAACGGCACGGCGACGACCGGCTCACCGGTCAGCGGCTGGAACGCCACGCGGCTGCCGCGCTGCGCCACCGCTGTCGGCGGCGTGAGGCGGTCGGAGTCAAAGCCCCCGCCGGCGCGCCGCACCGCCGCGAACGTCGCGACGATGAACGGCCGGCGCCGCGTCGGCTGCGGAGCGGCCCACGTCACCGCCAGCGCGCGGCCTGGTCCGGCGGCGACGTCGTCGAGCGCGGCGCTGCGCTCGTGTGAGACCACGAGCGCGCGCCGCGATGCACCGGTTCCGACGCGCGCGAACTTCACCGCGCGGCGGCCGGAGCGGGTGCGGCCCGTCCAGGCCACGTAGGTCGCGCCCGCGCTATCTGCGATCGGGATCACCGGGGCGGCGCGAGGTGCGACCGCCGCCGGCCCGCACCGGCGCTCCAGGCGGCGCGTGCGCCAGGCTCCGTCGGACTCGCGCACCGAGACCCCGCACGCGCGCCCGACGGCGCCCCAGGTCACGACGGCGCGCCCATTGCGCGCGACCACGGCCGACACCCTCAGCCCGGTGGTCGAGGCGACGCGCCCGAAGCTCACGATCGGGCCCCATTCGCCGCCCGCCCGCCGCAGGCGGGCGCCGATCCTCGTCCTGCCCGACGGGAAGGCGAGCACGCGGTCGCCGTGCTCGTTCATCGCCACCGCCGCGGTGGTCGCGAGCGCCAGGTCGCGCGGCGCCGACAGGCGCTGGCCCGGCAGTCGCTCGCTGACGCGCACGAACGGCGAGCGCTCGTTCGTCCACGCGATGAGCGCCTGGCCGAGCTGGTTGGCCGCCGACCAGGAGTCGGCGGTGAAGTCGTCGAGCACGCCGAGCGGGCCGAAGCCGCCGTCGGACTGCCCTTCGGCGACCACCAGGCTGCGCCGGCTCGTGCTCGACGGCAGCTGGCGCCCGACGAGCAGGGCGCGCGACTCGCCGTAGAGATGGATCTGCGCGGTCTGCGGCTCGACGCCGGCCAGGTCCGGCGGGCGCTGCCAGCCGCCCGCGGGGTCGCGCGACGCCAGGCCGCCGAAGATCGGCGGCGTGCGCCCGCGCAGCGCGCCGGCCCAGCTCAGCAGGCCGCGGCCCTGCGCGTCGAAGCTCAGGTCGTGCAGCCCGGCGACGCCCTCGGAGGCGCTGATCGGCTCCAGGCGCCAGCTCGCGGCGGTGGCCGCGGCGGGCGTGAGGCCCAGGAGGACGAGCGCCGGCATCAGCCGGCGCGTCGTGACCCGAGCGGATGATGGTGTACGACGCATGGTGCTGCCCTGCGCTCCCCCGCGGGCGACACCGTAGCGCCTGCGCCGCGTCAGAGCAGCTCGGCGCTGTCGCCGTCGCGCACGACGGCCGGGGCCAGCACCCGCACGATGAGCCCGAAAATGGTGGCCCGCTCCGCGGCCAGCAGGCGCAGCAGCTGGGGCCACTTGTCCTGGGTCTGAGGATCGCGCGTCGGGATGGCGCAGCGGTCGCAGCCCTCGAGCACCTCGAGCTCGGCCTCGCCGACGCGCAGCCGCCGACCGATCCAGTCGTTCTCCGCCCACGGCTCGGCGTCGAGATCGAGATGGATGTTCGGGCGAAACCGGCGCAGGTCGACGGGTGCGCCGAGCGCCTCGCCGAGCGCGCGCAGCGAGGCCGCGCACGTGATGTGAACGGTCGCGGGGCGGTCCTGCTGGCCGCGCGGCTCGCGGGAGAGCGTCAGCGGGCGCCCGAGATCAGCCGCCAGCGCGGCGGGCAGCTCGGGGTCGTCCCAGGTGCGCGTCGTGCCGTCGGGGGCGGTGATGATCGGCTGGGGCGGCGCATCGCGGTCGACCGGGTCCGGGTCGGGGTAGGCCGCGGCCCAGGCCAGCAGGCGCGGGAGCACCTCGGCGTCGATGCGCCGGGGCGCGCCCTTGAAGACGTCGAACACCGCATGGGTCCGGTCGCCGGTCGCGCCGAAGCCGTCGAGCGCCAGTGCAGCGACGTGCTCGCCGGCCATCGACTTGACCGGCCAGCGATGCAGGGAGGCGACGCGTCCCGCGGGCATCGACGGAGCTTAGATACGACGAGGGCCCGGCATGGCGCCGGGCCCTCGGGTACTGCGGAGCACATGTTCCGGAAGCGCATGGCCTCCGGAAGCCGGCTACATCATGCCGCCCATGCCGCCCATGCCGCCGCCGTCGTTCATGCCGCCGATGGACATCTCCTTGCCCTCGATCTCGCAGACCATGGCCTCGGTGGTGAGGATGTTCTTCGCGATC
>JAXDFS010000141.1:0-3264 GCA_034665465.1 Solirubrobacteraceae bacterium | reverse complement strand
ACTTCCCGCGCCCCGCGCTCGGCCGCAACATCCGCCAGCCGCTGGAGGCCGTCGGCTACGAGGACCGCATGGACGTCGTGGCCCGCATGCACGGCGGCGGCGTCAGCGCCCAGGCCGGCGCCCTGCGCCACGGCATCTCGCGGGCGCTGCTCGAGGCCGATCCCAACCTGCGCGGCGAGCTCAAGCGCCGCGGCTTCCTCACTCGTGACTCGCGGGCCAAGGAGCGCAAGAAGGCCGGCCTGAAGAAGGCCCGCAAGAAGCCGCAGTTCTCCAAGCGCTAGGCGCTTGGCGCATGACCGCGGAGGGGGCTGCGACGCGCAAGCTCTTCGGCACCGACGGCGTGCGCGGCGTTGCGGGCGAGGTGCTGTCCGCCGAGCTCGCCCTGCGCCTCGGTGCGGCCGCGACGCGCGAGGTCGGCGGCGGGCGCCCGCGGGTGCTCGTCATCCGCGACACGCGCGAGTCCGGTGAGATGCTCGAGGCGGCGCTGGCCGCCGGGATCGCGTCCGCGGGCGGCGACGTGCTGCTCGGCGGCGTCCTGCCGACCCCGGCCGCGCCGCTGCTGATCGCGCGCTACGGCCTCGACCTGGCGGCCGTCATCTCCGCGTCGCACAACCCCTACGAGGACAACGGCATCAAGTTCTTCGGGGCCGACTCCTTCAAGCTCTCCGACGCGACCGAGCTGGCGATCGAGGCCCGGCTGCAGGAGCCCGCGGCCACGCCGCAGCGCATCGGCCGCATCCGCGAGATGCACGGCACCCACGAGGACTACCTGCGCGCGCTGCAGGAGCGCTTCGGGAGCCTGGACCTCAGCGGGGCGGACGTCGTCCTGGACTGCGCCAACGGCGCGACGCACCGCGCGGCGCCGGAGATCTTCCGGCGCCTGGGCGCCACCGTGACGGTCCTCGCCGACGCTCCCGACGGGCGCAACATCAACGCCGGCTGCGGCTCGACGCACCTGGAGCCGATCATCGCCGCGGTGCGCGACGGCGGCCATGATGCCGGCTTCGCCTTCGACGGCGACGGCGACCGGCTGCTGGCGATCGACCGCCGCGGGCAGGTCGCCGACGGCGACGAGCTCGTCGCCATGGCCGCGCTGCACCTGCGCGCGCACGACCGCCTCCCCGGCGGCGGCGTCGTCGTCACCGTGATGACGAACTTCGGCTTTCACGCCGCGATGCGCGACGCCGGCGTCGACGTCGCCACGACGCAGGTGGGCGACCGCTACGTGCTCGAGGAGCTGCGCGAGCGCGGCTGGGGCCTCGGCGGGGAGCAGTCCGGGCACATCATCGACATGGGCTTCGTCCCGTCCGGCGACGGCATCGCGAGCGCGCTGCTGACGCTCGAGGCACTCGCCGGCCGCGACCTCGCCGACCGCGACGCGATGCACAAGCTGCCCCAGCGGCTCGTCAACGTGCCGGTCGCCGACCGCGACGCCGCGATGGCAGGCGATGCGCTCGCCGCCGCCGTCGCCGCCGAGCAGGCCGCGCTGGAGGGCCGCGGGCGCGTGCTCGTGCGACCCTCCGGGACGGAGCAGCTCGTCCGCGTCATGGTCGAGGCGCCGACGGCCGAGGAGACCGGCGAGGTCTGCGCGCGGCTGGTCGCGATCGTCGAGGCCGGCCGTCCGTAGGACTCGACGTCTGATCGGGCCCCTCCGGGTCACCGCCTAGGATCAAGGCATGTGTGGCATCGTCGGTTACGTCGGCCAGCGCCCGGTGCAGGAGATCCTGCTGGCCGGGCTGGAGAAGCTCGAATACCGCGGCTATGACTCCGCGGGGGTGTCCGTCCTCGTCGACGGCGAGATCGCGTCGGTGCGCGCGGTCGGCAACCTCAGCAAGCTGCGCGCCGCCGTGGCCGCGGGCGCTCCCGACGGCAACGGCGCTGTTGCGACGATCGAGCGCGAGGCCACGAGCGGCATCGGGCACACGCGCTGGGCGACGCACGGGCGCGTGACCGAGTCCAACGCCCACCCGCATTTCGACACCAGCGACCGGGTCCACATCGTCGTCAACGGGATCGTCGAGAACCACGTCGCGCTCAAGCGCCGCCTCATCGACTCGGGCGCGACCTTCACCTCCGAGACCGACGCCGAGGTCATCGCGCACCTGATCTCCCACCACATGGCGCTGGGCAGCCTCGTCGAGGCCGTCCGCGCGGCCTACGCCGAGCTCGAGGGCCACTACGCGTTCGTCGCGATGTCCGCCGACGAGCCCGGCACGCTGGTGGGCGCCCGCAAGGAGTGCCCGCTGATCGTCGGCCGCGGCGACGGCGAGCAGTTCCTCGGCTCCGCGATCCCCGCCTTCCTCGCCCACACCCGCGACGTGCAGCTGATCGAGAACGACGAGATCGTCGTGCTGCGCCCCGAGGGCGTCGAGTTCATGACGCCCGACGGCACGCCGATCGAGCGCGAGATCAAGCACGTCGACTGGGACGAGTCGACCGCCGAGAAGGGCGGCTATGAGACGTTCATGCTCAAGGAGATCCACGAGCAGGCCGACGCGGTCGCCGAGACGATCGCCGACCGCACCGCCCGCGGCGACGGGATCGACCTCGCCGAGGCCGAGCTCGACGAGTCGCTGCTTCAGGGCGTCGACCGGATCCTCATCCTCGCCGCCGGCACCTCCTTTCACGCCGGCCTGATCGGCCGCTACGCGATCGAGGAGTGGGCGCGCCTGCCGGTCGACATGGACATCGCGTCGGAATGGCGCTACCGCAACCCGATCGTCGGAGAGCGAGAGCTGGTCATCGGCATCACGCAGTCCGGCGAGACGGCCGACACGCTTGCGGCGATGCGCCTGGCGCGCGACCGCGGCGCGAAGGTGCTCGCCTGCACGAACGTCGTCGGCTCGCAGGCCACCCGCGACAGCGACGGCGTTCTCTACACGCGCGCGGGTCTCGAGGTCTCGGTCGCGGCGACGAAGACGTTCGTCTGCCAGGTCGCCGCGATGTACCTGCTCGCCCTGCGCCTCGCGGAGCTGCGCGGCACGCTGGAGCCGGCGCGCATCGCCCAGCTGGTCGGCGAGATCAAGCAGCTGCCCGCGCGCATCACCGAGCTCATCGACAAGCTCGACGCGCCGATCAAGGAGGCCGCCGAGCGCCACGCCGGCTCGGACTTCTACCTCTACCTCGGCCGCCACGTCGGCCGCGCGGTCGCGCTGGAGGGCGCGCTGAAGCTCAAGGAGATCTCCTACATCGCCACCGACGCCTACGCCGGCGGCGAGATGAAGCACGGCCCGATCGCCCTGCTCGACGAGTCCACGCCGGTCG
>JAXDFS010000140.1:0-5592 GCA_034665465.1 Solirubrobacteraceae bacterium | reverse complement strand
CGACGTCGTGCAGGACGCGGCGGGTCGCGTCCATGCCGTCGTCGGGGACGTCTGCGGGCACGGGCCCGAAGAGGCCGCGATCGGCGTGCGCATGCGGATGGCCTGGCGCACGCTGATCCTGGCCGGGGCACCCGAGGACGAGCTGATGGGCATCCTGGATCGCGTGCTCGTCCACGAGCGCGAGCACCCTGCCCTGTTCACGTCGATCGTGACGGTCAGCCTCGACCCCGGCGGCTGCAACGCGCGCGTGCGCCTCGCCGGACACCCCGCGCCCGTGATGATCGGCGAGGGCGGAGCGCGGGCGCTGGACGAGTGCGCGCACGGTCCCTCGCTCGGGCTGGGGGCGCCGCCGCACTGGCCCGCGACCGAGGTCGGCGTCGGCGACGACTGGACGCTCATGCTGTTCACCGACGGCCTCTACGAGGGCCGCGTCCACGGCGGCCCCGAACGGCTCGGCACCGACGGCCTGCTGAAGCTCCTGGCGTCGTTTCCGATCACGCAGAACCGCGCTACCGCGCTGGAGACGCTGATCGGCGAGGTCGAGCGGCTCAACGGCGGCGCACTCACGGACGACGTGGCGATCGTCGCGCTCGCCTGCGATGCCGCGGCCGCCTGACGCGGCGGACGGCGCCGGGGCAGGATGGTCGCAGCGCCTGCGCGTCGCGCACTGGCACGCGCTCACCGCCGGCGCGCTCGCCGTGGTCGCGCTCGTCGCCATCGGCGTCGGCCTGCACTTCGTGGGGCGCCAGACCGACCTGCGCCAAGAGCTGCTCGACCACGTCGACCCCGCCGACCGCGCCGCGCTGCGCCTCTCGAGCGCGCTGATCGACCAGGAGACCGGCGTGCGCGGCTACGTGCTCAGCCGCCGCCGGGAGTTCCTCGCCCCCTACACGCAGGGCCGGGCGGCCGAGCGCGCGGCGGTGCTACAGCTGCAGCGCCTGGCGACGACCCAACCGGCGCTGCGCAGCGCCCTGCTCGCGGTCACCCGATCGGCGCAGGGGTGGCGCGCCGCCTACGCGCAGCCGGCGATCGCCGCCGCAGCGAACCTCGGCCTGCCGCTGGGCAGCGGTGCGAACGCGGCGGTCGGAAAGCAGCGCTTCGACCGGATTCGCCGCGCCCTCGGTGCGCTGCAGTCGCGCATCGATGCGCTGACCGCATCCTCGCGAGGGCGCCTGGACGACGCGGCGCGCGTCGTGGTCTCTGCGTTCGTGGCCGTCGCCGCGATCCTGCTGCTGAGCATCCTGGCGGGCGCCGTCGTGCTGCGGCGCACCGTCACGCGCCCGCTGGCGCGCCTGGCCGGGAGCGCCCGGCACGTCGCCGCCGGCGACCTCGAGCGCCCGCTGGGCGTGCGCGGGCCCAGCGACGTGCGGGCGCTCGCCGGCGACGTCGACGTCATGCGCACGCGGCTCGTCGAGGAGCTGGCTGCGGGGGAGCGGGCGCGCGCGGCGCTCACCGAGGGCGCGGCGGACCTGGAGCGCTCAAACGCCGAGCTCGAGCAGTTTGCCTACGTCGTCTCGCACGACCTGCAGGAGCCGCTGCGCAAGATCGCCGGCTTCTGCGAGCTGCTCGGCGAGCGCTACGGCGACAAGCTCGACGACCGGGCGGGCACGTACATCCGCTTCGCCGTCGACGGGGCGCGTCGCATGCAGCGGATGATCGACGACCTGCTGGCGCTGTCGCGCATCGGCCGCAGCGCGCCGGCGCTGGAGCCGACCGACCTCGGCGCGCTCGCGGCGCGCGCCCGCTCCGCCCTCTCCGGGCCGATCGCCGAAGCGGGCGCGGAGGTCGAGATCGGCGCGCTGCCGACGGTGCCCGCCGACCCCGCGCAACTGGCGATCGTCTTCGAGCAGCTTCTGAGCAACGCGGTGGCCTACCGTTCCGAGGCCGCCCCGCAGATCCGCATCGAGGCCCGCGAGGAGGGCGCGGACTGGGTCGTCTGCGTCGCCGACAACGGCATCGGTATCGCCCCCGAGAGCGCCGAGCGGGCCTTTGCGATCTTCGGGCGCCTGCAGCCGCGAAGCAGTCACGAGGGCAGCGGGACCGGCCTGGCGCTGTGCCGCAAGATCGTCGAGAAGCACGGCGGGCGCATCTGGCTGGACAGCGAGCACCGTCCGGGCACGCGGGTGTGCTTCACCCTGCCCGTGCACGCGGACCAATAGGGGGGTTGCGCGGCCGTCTGCGCTGCGGGTACGGTGAGCCGTCGCGCGCCTGCGCCAAAGGAGCCTTTGAGAAACGATGGGTCGACGCCTGCGGTTGACGCTGGGCCTGGTGGTCGCAGGGTTGCTTGCGGCGATGGTGGTGCTGGGCCTCGTGCTCGTCGACTCGCAGAGCTCGGGGCGCCGCGACCTCGTCAACCACTTCAGCGAACGTGCGACCGCGAGCGCCGCGCTCACGGAGTCGCTGTTCACGTCGGCCACCGCCGCCGCGCGCGTTGACAACAGCCGACGCTACGGCCACCCGTCGGTCACCGCCGCGCTGCTCGACAGCCGGGCAAAGGCCGGCGGCAACCTCTTCCTGGTCCTGCTGTCCGCCGACGGGCGGATCATGGGTGCCTCCTCCGGCGCATCCGCGTCCGTGAGGGCCGCGATCGCTGCCCAGCCGTCGTACGTCCGAGAAACGCTCGCCGGCCGGCCGTACACGCTGTCGGACGTCTTGAGCGACGCGGGCAAGCCGACGCTCGTCTTTACGCAGGGGTTCGACACCGCGTCCGGACGGCGAGCGCTGGCGTCCGGCATCGACGCCGCGGTGCTGAACAGCTTCCTCGGCGGCTCGCTGAAGCAGCTTCCGACCGTCAAGGGCGGCCGGGCCTACGTCCTGGACTCCAAGGGCGCGATCGTCGCCAGTCCCGACCCCGCGGTGCACCCCGGCGACGCCGTCGCCGAGACCGGGCTGCTCGCCGCGGTGAACTCGCGCAGGCGCGGCTCCTTCGGCGACGACCGCTACTTCGTCTCCGATCCGATCGCCGACACGCCCTGGCGCGTCGTGCTGACGGCCCCCCAGCGCGAGCTGTTCGCGTCGATCAGCGGCAGCCACAAATGGGTGCCGTGGCTGTTGCTCGCGGGCTTCGGCCTGGCGGCGCTCATCGCATTGCTGTTCGTCGGGCGGATGCTGCGCAGCGCCGACAAGGTCGTCGCCGTCAACGCCGAGCTCGCGCGCGCCAACGACGAGCTCGAGCAGCGCGCGCGCCAGCTGGCCGCCGCCAACGCGGAGCTCGGGCGCTCCAACGAGGAGCTCGAGCGCTTCGCCTCGATCGCGTCGCACGACCTGCAGGAGCCGCTGCGCAAGGTGCAGATGTTCGCCGAGCGCGCGACCCAGCAGGGGGGCGAGCAGCTGTCCGAGGCCGGCCGCGACTCGCTGGAGCGCATGAACGACGCCGCACGGCGCATGCAGGCGCTGATCGACGGGCTGCTGGTGTTCTCGCGGATCACGACCAAGGGGCGGCCCGCGGAGGACGTGGCGCTCGCCCAGGTCGCGCGCGAGGTGGTCGACGACCTGCAGGCGGTGATCGCCGACTGCGGCGCCACCGTCGAGATCGGCGATCTGCCGCGCGTGCCGGCCGACCCGCTGCAGATGCGCCAGCTGCTGCAGAACCTCATCTCCAACGGCCTGAAGTTCCGGCGCGAGGGCGTCGCTCCCCTGATCCGGGTGCAGGGCTCAGTCGTCGGCGACGAGGCCGAGATCGCCGTGATCGACAACGGCATCGGCTTCGATCCGCAGTACGCCGCGCGGATCTTCAAGGTCTTCGAGCGCCTGCACGCTCGCACCGCCTATTCCGGCACCGGCATCGGGCTGGCGCTGTGCAGGCGGATCGTCGAGCGCCACGAGGGCACGATCCGCGCGGAGAGCGTTCCCGGCGAAGGATCGACGTTCATCGTCCGGCTGCCGCTCGAGCGCGCCCCCGGCCCGCCGCCGCAGCCCGCGCACGACGACCGAGAGGACGATCTTGTCCGCAGCTGAGCGCACGCCGGTGATGATCCTCATGGCAGACGACGACGAGGAGGACCGGGTGCTCACGCAGGAGGCCCTGGACGAGGCGCACCTCGCCAACGAGCTGCGCTTCGTCGTCGACGGCCAGGACCTCATGGACTACCTGCATCGCAGCGGCCCGTACGCCGGCGGGGCGGACGCGCCGCGCCCGGCGATCATCCTGCTGGACCTCAACATGCCCCGCAAGGACGGCCGCGAGGCGCTGGCGGAGATCAAGTCCGATCCCGACCTGCGCCAGATCCCCGTCGTCGTGCTGACGACCTCCAAGGCCGAGGAGGACATCCTGCGCACGTACGACCTGGGGGTGAACTCCTTCATCACCAAGCCGGTGACGTTCGCGGGCCTCGTCGAGGTCGTACGGGGCTTTTCGCGCTACTGGTTCGAGATCGTCGAGCTTCCGACACGCGTCGAGAGTTGAGTCCGGGCGTCGATAGACTGGACAGCACTATGAAGACCGACATCCATCCCGAGTACGTCCAGGCTCACGTCCGCTGCACCTGCGGAAACGAGTTCGAGACACGCTCCACGCAGTCCTCGATCAACGTCGAGATCTGCTCGAACTGCCATCCGTTCTACACCGGCCGCCAGAAGCTCGTCGACACCGGTGGTCGCGTCGACCGCTTCAAGCGCCGCGCCGCCAAGCGCGTAGCCGGGAGCGCATAACCATCGTCCGTGGCAGCCGCCGGCGCTTCTGAGCGGCTGCCCGACGGTGCGCTCGTCGCGCGCCGCGACGCCCCCGTGGGCGGTCAGGCGGTGCTCGAGGGCGTGATGATGCGCGGCGTCTCGACGTGGGCGGTCGCCGTCCGCGTCCCGAGCGCCGAGCAGCGCCGCGAGGACCGCCGCCTGGAGCCCGGCGAGGCCTCCGAGGGCGAGATCGAGGTCCGCAGCTTCCCGCTCGTCTCGGTCATGAAGCGCCATGCCTGGCTGCGCTGGCCCCTGGTCCGCGGGGTCGTCGCGCTCGGCGAGTCGATGAAGATCGGCTTCGAGGCGCTGAACATCTCCGCCAACGCCCAGCTCGACGACAATGAGAAGGGCGAGGCCGAGGAGATCAGCAGCGGCGCCTGGGCCGGCACCGTGGTGCTCTCGGTGCTGCTCGCCGTCGGCCTGTTCTTCCTGCTGCCGGTCGGCCTGACCAGCCTGTTCAAGGACTCGCTGCCCAACTCGCTGGTCTTCGTCCTCGTCGAGAAGCTCATCCGCATCACGATCTTCC
The DNA here is from genome assembly GCA_034665465.1 of Solirubrobacteraceae bacterium. Classification (GTDB taxonomy): domain Bacteria; phylum Actinomycetota; class Thermoleophilia; order Solirubrobacterales; family Solirubrobacteraceae; genus CADCVQ01. Next base: position 395 of record JAXDFS010000140.1, on the reverse strand, counting down.
TCAGCTACCTGTGGCTGATCTCGCGGATGAAGGACCTCCAGCGCGTGTTCGAGTACCACGGCGCCGAGCACAAGACGATCTCGTGCTACGAGGCGTCGCTGCCGCTCCTGCCGGAGAACGCGCAGCGCTTCTCGCGCCTCCACCCGCGCTGCGGCACGAGCTTCCTGCTGATCGTCATGGTGGTCGCGATCTTCGTCTTCGCCCCGCTCGGCAAGCTGCCGCTGCTGTGGCTGTTCGTCTCGCGGGTGGTCGGCATCCCGCTTGTCGCGGGGCTGTCGTTCGAGGTGCTCAAGACGTTCGGCAAGCACCGTCGCCGTCGCTGGGCGCAGATCCTGATGTGGCCCGGCCTCCAGCTCCAGAAGCTGACGACGCGCGAGCCCGACCTGAGCCAGCTC
>JAXDFS010000139.1:0-14527 GCA_034665465.1 Solirubrobacteraceae bacterium | reverse complement strand
AAGTGGCTGCGGCTGACGACCAGCCGCCACGGCACGATCCCGGCGCGGACGATCTCGCGCGCGTGGTAGACGTCGTCGACGAAGCGGTTCAGCGCGCGGATGCGCTGCGCCAGGCCGCGCTTGATGTGCGTCCACTCTGACGCCGGCAGGATCCGCGGCACGAGGTCCAGCGGAAAGGGACGCTCGAGCGTCGGGCCGTCCTCTCCGGTGGTGTCGAACGTGATGCCCTGCTGGACGAAGATCGCGTCGCGCCGGCGGCCGGCCGCGGCGAGGCGGTCGGGCCCCAGCGACTGCAGCCCGGCGGCGAGCGCCGCCGCGTGCGGCCGGGCCACCCCGTCGGCGTCGAAGAGCTCGTCGAAGAAGCCGTCGGCCGGCTCGTACGCCGACTGCGGGCTCGCGGTGTCCACGTCGGCCATGCTCGCATTCTCTGCGCCGTGGGGCGGTGCGACCAGCGCCTCAGGGCCAGGACAAGCTGCTGCGGTTTCGCCCCGCGGGCCATACGACCGGCCCCCCGGAGGCGCGCCCGGCGAACGGGCCCGGCCTCAGCGCGAGCGCAGCACGCGGAAGCCGCGGGTGGCCGTGACGACCCGCGCCCCGGCGGCGTCGTAGCCGACGACCTTCCAGCGATGGCTGCCGGCCTTGGCGACCTTCACGCGCACCGTGCGGCTTGCGTCGCTGCGGCGGATCGCGGCGTCGCGGCCGTCGAGGACGACGCGCCAGGTGGTGACGCTGTCGGCTCCGGTCGCCGTCCAGCGCAGCGTCGCGCGGGCGCCCGCGCGGGTGCTGCGGCCCGTGCGCAGCCTGAGCTTGACGGGCGCCTGCGCCGCCGCCGTGGCGGCGAGGGGGGCGGACTGCCACTGGTCGGCCGGCACGACAGCGTGCATCGCGGCGCCGACGTCGAGGCCGCCGCCACCGCCGCCGCCCAGCAGGCCGGCGAGCAGGCCGCGCTTGGGCGCCGTCTGCAGCAGCGCGCTGCGCAGCGCGGACTGCGGGAGGTCGGGGCGGGCCGCGGCCAGCAGCGCGAGCGAGCCGGCGACGAAAGGTGCCGACATCGACGTGCCCGAGCGGTTCTCGTAGCCGCCGCCGCGGGCCGTCGAGAGGATCGCATCGCCGGGGGCCGCGAGGTCGACCGAGGCCAGCCCGCGGTTGGCGAAGGCGAGCAGGCCGCCGGCCTCGTCGGAGGCGGTGACGCTCAGCACGGAGGGCTCGGTCGAAGACGCGGGATAGGACGGCGCCACGTCGAGGTTGCGCGAGTTGTTGCCGGCCGAGGCGACGATCGTGGCGCCCTTGTCGCTGGCGTAGTGCAGGGCGTCGGTGAGGTCCTGGCTCGTCGCGTCGCCGTTGATCGAGACGTTGAGGATGCGCGCGCCGCGGTCGATCGCGTAGCGGATGCCGCGCGCCAGCAGCGAGGAGTTGCCCGAGCGGTTGGCGTCGAGGACCTTGACGGCCATGATGCGGGCGCTCGGGGCGACGCCCGACCCGCCGATGCCGTTGCCGGCGCGGGCGGCGACGATGCCGGCGACGTGCGTGCCGTGGCCCTCGTCGTCGGCGACGTTGCCGTCGTCGGTGAACATGTTCGCGCCGTTGACGTCGTCGACGAAGCCGTCGCCGTCGTCGTCCTTGCCGTTGGCGGGGATCTCGCCCGGGTTCGTCCACAGGCTGCCGGCGAGATCCGGGTGGTCGAGCTGGACCCCGCTGTCGATGATCGCGACGAGGACGCCGCTGCCATGCGACTGCGTCCAGGCCTCCTGGACGCCGATGGCCTGCGGCTCGGCGAGGGCCCACTGGTCGGCCAGCAGTGGGTCGGAGGCCGCGAGCGCCGGGGCGGCGCCGGCGGCAAGCGCGACGGTGGTCGCGGTGGCGGCGAGGATGCGGTGGAGAGGGGTCAGCACGCTCCTGTAGTCGGGCGCGCCAGGGTCCCGATGCAGGTGCGCGCGCGCCAGTGGACGGATGACGGGCCGCCCTCCGATAAACGTCCACCGGAGGTCCGCCGGGGTCAGGTACCGTCCGTCGCACGACCGCCCGGGGCCCCCGATCGCCGACGGCCCGCGAGCTGCTGGGCTGCTGCCTGCTGGGCGTCGTCCTCGCGCTGGCGATGCACTGGCCGCTGCCGCTGCACCTGGGGCGCGACATCGCCCAGGATCTCGGCGATCCGCTCGTCCAGGCCTGGCAGGTCGCGTGGGACGGTCACGCCCTGGCCCATCAGCCGCTGGCGCTCTTTCAGGCCAACACCTTCTGGCCGCTGCCCGACAGCCTCGCGTTCTCCGACGCGCTGGTCGGCTACGCGCCGGCGGGGCTCATCGGCTCGGGCACGCGTGCGGCGGTGGCCCGCTACGACGTGCTCTTCCTGTTCGCGTACGCGCTCTGCTTCGCCGGCGCATGGCTGCTCGCGCGCGAGCTCGGCTGCGGGCGCGCGGGCGCGGCGGTCGCCGGCGTCGCGTTCGCCTACGCGCCGTGGCGCCTGGAGCAGGAGGGCCACATGCACGTCATCTCCAGCGGCGGGATCGCGCTCGCGCTGTTCCTGCTCCTGCGCGGCTACCGGCGCGGCTCGGCCGCCGCGATCGCAGGCGGCTGGCTGGTGGCGGCCTGGCAGTTCTCGCTCGGGTTCACGCTCGGCCTCCCGTTCGCCTACCTGCTCGCCGGCGGCACGCTCGCGGTGCTCGTGGCCTGGTGGCGCCGCGGGCACCAGCGGCCGCCCCGGCAGGTCCTCGTGGCGACCGCCGCCGGCATGCTGGTCTTCGCGCTCGTCGCCGGGCTGCTCGCGCGGCCCTACATGCGCGTCCTGCACGACCATCCCGAGGCGCGGCGCACGCTCGCCGAGGTGGCGGCGTTCTCCGGCGGGCCGCAGAAGTTCCTCGCCGCCTCACAGGACAGCCGCGTCTGGGGAGCGGCCGCCGCGCCCGTGCGCGACACGCTGAGCTTCATCCCCGAGCAGACGCTCTTCCCGGGGCTCGCGATCCTCGCGCTGGCGCTGCTCGGGCTGCGCGCCGGGGCGCTCGGGCGCCGGCTGCGGACCGGGCTCGGGCTCGGCGCGCTCGCCGCCGCGATCCTGTCACTCGGCCTCACACTCGGCAGCTGGTCGTGGCTGTACCCCTACCGCTGGCTCTACGAGGCGCTGCCCGGCTGGCAGGGCATCCGCGTTCCGGGCCGCCTGCACACGTTCACCACGCTGGCGCTCGCGCTGTTGGCGGCGGGCGGCGCGCAGGCCGTCGTGGGACGCGTGCGGGCGCGGCGCGGCGCCGTCGCGGCGGGCGCCTGCGCGGTCGCGCTGTGCGCGGCGGTGCTCGCCGAGGGCTGGGGCTTCGCCGACCATCCGGCGGTGCCGCTCGCACCGCCCGGCCAGAGCGCGGCGCCGCAGCCGGCACTGCACCTGCCGATGGGCGCCTTCGACAACCGCCACTACGTGCTCTGGTCGACCGACGGCTTCCCGCGCCTGGTCAACGGGCGCGGCAGCTTCATCCCGCGCCAGTACGCCGTGCTCATGCGCGAGGTCGCCGGCTTTCCGGACGCCCGCTCGGTGCGCTACCTGCGCCGGCTCGGCGTGGGCAGCGTGACGATCCACCTCGCGGGCGGGCGCCGGACGCCGCTCGCGCGGGCATCAGCCCGGCCGCTGCGCGGCCTGGGTCTCGAGCGCCAGCGGCCCGGTGGCGGGGTGGTGCGCTTCGTGCTGCGCTGACGGCCGGCGGCGGGCGACCAGCAGGGTGCCGCCGACGCCGCTCAGCGCGACGACGCAGGCCGCCGCGACGAGCTCGAGCGCCCCGTCGGAGGGCAGCGCGCCGCGGTGCGGGAGCGCGATCGCGGCGAGCGCCCACGCGGCGAGCGTGACCGGGACCCACTTCGCGCCGCGCGTGACCCGGCTGCGCCCGAGCGTCGCGACGCCGAGCCCGAGCGCGAGCGCGGTGAGGGCGACGAACGGCAGGATCGCCACGAGCCCGTGGGCGATGCCGGCGAGGTCGAGGACGCTGTGCTCGTAGGCTCCGAAGTCGACCATCCGCCGCACGAACGCCCCGGCGTCCTGGTCGCCGATCATCGGATAGCTCATCGTCGCGGTCACCATCGTCGTCGCCGAGACGAGCGCCAGCGCGAGCGTCTGCGCCGGCCAGCGCCGCCACGCGGGGCCGAGGCCGACGGCGAGGAACGGCAGGATCGGGATCAAGAAGCGCGGACCCGGCGAGCCGCCGCCGAAGGGCAGCCAGTAGCCGGCGTTGTAGACGAGATAGGCGAGCGCGAGGCCGCCGATCGTGCGCGCCTCGGCGCGGTGGCCGTCGCGGTGCATGGCGACGACGCCCGCGACGGCGATCGCCAGCACCGGCGTGAGCGTGAGCAGCCCGCGCCCGCCGGTCAGCAGCGCCAGGCCGTCGGCGAGCCGCGGCGCCGTCACCCCGAAGAAGCCGCCGTCGTTGAGCCCCAGGACCGCGTGGCCGTTCAGTCCGGTCTGCGCGACCGCGTTGGCGTAGCCCATGTGCAGCGGCGAGCCGAACGCCCACCACTGGTAGGCCAGCAGCGGCGCCGTGCCCGCGACGACGCCCGCGCCGTAGGCCGCCCCGCGGCGCACGAGGCCCGGCCCGCGGCGCGAGATCACGTACAGGCCGACGGCGAGGGCGGCGATCGCGAGCGGGTACTCGCAGACGATCGCCAGGCCCGCGAGCACACCCGCGAGCGCCAGCCGGCCCGCTCGCAGCGGTCCGGCGCGCTCGCGCTCGCGCCACGCCAGCGCGAACGCCGCGAAGGCGAGCATCGCGCTCAGGACGTGGGAGAAGTACAGCGTGGAGAACGGCAGGATCAGCGTGCCGGTCCCGAGCGTGAGCGCGGCGGCCGTCCCCGTCCCGGGCGCGACGCGGTCGGCGCAGCGGGCGACCAGCAGGAGCAGCACGAGCGCCGGGACCAGCACGCCGAGCAGGCCGAGCGCCCACGTCAGCGGGGCGTCGTCGGCGATCGCATCGCGCGCGGCGACCGCGCGGCGCAGGCTGTAGCCGTAATAGGCGATCGGCGGCTTGCGCGCCGCCCAGAGGTAGCGGCCGTGGCCCTCGGCGCGGACGCGGGCATCGTGTGCGACGCGCTCGGCGCCGGCGGCGTGCAGCGCGGCGTAGAGCGGGAAGGTCGCGAAGACGAGGCCGGGCGGCTTGACGGAGTAGTAGTGCCCGGCGTCGTACGCGATGTCGTGCGACTCCCAGTGCCACGTGTCGATCTGCGCGGTCCCGTGGCTCAGGGCCTTGCTCAGGGCCATGTAGGACGTCTGCGCCCAGCCCGGCGTCTGCACGACGAACGCGCACGCGCAGGCGAATGCGACCAGGGCCAGGCGGCCGAGCCTCATGGGCGCCGACTACCCCCGCGGGTCAGGTCTTCCACCCCCGCTCGCGCCAGGCGACGAGATCAACCTCGACCCGCGCGCCGGCCGCCAGCCCGCCGGCGCCGACGCAGGTGCGGCTCGGCAGGCGGTCTGCGAACCACGGCTCGTAGGCGACGTTGAAGGCCGCGTAGTCATCCCAGTCGGTCAGGTAGGCGCGCACCGAGACGACGTCGGCGAGCGTCCCGCCGACGAGCTCGAGGACGCGCTGCAGGTTGCGCATCACCTGGTCGGTCTGCTCGGCGATGGCGCCGGCGACGAGCGCGCCGTCCAGGCCGGTCGGCATCTGGCCGGTCACGTAGAGCGTCGGCCCGGCGGCGGTCGCATGGGCGAACGGCGCGACCGGCGGCGGTACGCCGTCGCCGGGGCCGAAGGTCCACGAGGCGATGCTCACGCTGCGAAGCGCGGAAAGCAGCGCTTGTCGATCCGGCCGTGGACGCCCTGGCGGCGGTCGACGACCTGCGTGACGGTGAAGTCGACGGCGAGGCTCATGAACGAGTACGCATCATCGCGGCTGAGGCCGTAGCGCGAGCCGAGCAGCTCCAGCGTCCGGCGCGACGCGGCCAGCATCGCCTCGTCGAGGGTGTCGCCGAACCCGTGGACGAGCAGCTCCGTCGCGGTCTCCAGGACGGGCACGCGGATGTCGAGGTCGCGGCGGATCGTCAGCCGCAGCACGCCGTTGAGAGCCGCCTCCAGCGCCGTGCCGCTGACCTCGCCGTCGCCCTGCGAGACGTGCGGGTCGCCGACCGACAGCAGCGCGCCCGCGACCTGGACCGGGTAGAGCATCCGCCCACCCTGCCCGATGCGCCAGTTGTCGATGTTGCCGCCGTGGTCACCCGGCGGCACCGACGAGTGGCGGCCGGGCGCCGCCGGTGCGACCCCCATCGTCCCGAAGTGCGGGCGCAGGCCGACGACGACCCCCTCCAGCGCGGGCTCGCGCGCGGCGTGATCGGGGGCCACGATCGTGCCCGGCCGGTCGACGAGCGCGGTCGTCGTCCAGTCGTAGGCGAAGCGCGCGCGGCCGAGCATCGCCTCGAGGTCGAGCTCGTAGATCGTCACGCGCTCCTTGCCGAAGTCCTCGTACAGGTGGCCCCAGTGACCGGCGAGGTTGGAGCCGAACGGCAGGCGCGGCTCGGCGCTGAGGATGTCGACCTGCAGCACGTCGCCCGGCCGCGCGCCGCCGACCGCGATCGGGCCGGTGAGCAGGTGCGGGCCCGGGCCGCGGTCGGTGACCTCGGCGAAGACGCGCTCGATGCCCGCGTCCATCAGCAGGTCGGGCGCGTCGCCGGCGTGGTGGGTCAGCGCCTCGATGCGCACGAGGTCGCCGGAGCGCACGGTCAGCACGGGCGCCAGCGACGGGTCGAAGAAGCCCCAGTGCACCGTCGCCGGGGTCGCGGGCAGGTCGTGGAGGGTCATGCCGCGGCAGCCTCCCACGCGCCGCGCTCGATCGCGAACGCGGCGTCGCGGCCGGCGCGGAAGGCGGCGATGCCGTCCGCGTTGGCGTGCAGGAAGCGCTCGTGCTCGGCCAGCGAGAAGCCGCCCGGCTCGACGCGCGGCGCCCAGCTGCCCGCGTCGCTGTCGCGGCGCAGCCGCGCGAGCTCCTCGTCGGCGACGGGGTGAAAGCGCAGCTCGTCGAAGTGGCGCAGGCGCCAGGGCGGGTCGTCGCCGGCGTGCCAGATCGGGACGGTGCGCCCGACGAGCTGGTAGCCGCCCGGGCCCTCCATCCCGTAGACGCACAGAAACGCGCCGCCGATGCCGACGGCGTTGGCCGGCGTCCACGTGCGCGCCGGGTTGTACTTCGTCGTGACCAGGCGGTGGCGCGGGTCCAGCGGGACGGCGACCGGCGCCCCCATGTAGACATCGCCGAGGCCGAGCACGAGATAGGAGGCGCCGAACACGACGTCGCGCACGCCGTCCTCGTCGTCGAGGCCGTTGATGCGACGGATGAACTCGATGTTGTCCGGACACCAGGGCGCGTCGCTGCGGATCGAGGCCTCGTAGCGGGCGATCGCGCTCATCGCCTCGGCGTCGCGCCAGGCCAGCGGCAGGTGCACGACGCGCCCGGGCACGGTCGTGGCGTCGGGCGCCGGCAGCTGCGCCTCCAGCGTGACGAGCAGCGCGAGCAGATCGGGCGCGGACAGCCGGTCGGGGTCGTGGTGGACGTGCAGCGAGCGCACGCCCGGCGTGAGGTCGAGCACGCCCGCGGGCGCGTGCTCGAAGAGCGCCTCCTGCAGCAGGTGGGCGCGCACGCGCGAGCGCAGGTCGAGCACCGGCTCGCCGAACTCGACGAGCAGCGCGCTCTCGCCCGCGCGCCGGAACGTCACCGGGCCGCCGGAGCCGTCGCGCGGCGCGTCGAGGATCACCGCGGGCACGGCGGCGCGGGCCGGCGGGACGGGCGGATCGGCGGCACCTGCGATCTGCGCCTCGGCCTGCGCCTGCAGCCCGGCGGCGTGGGCGGGATCGACCGGCTCCAGGGTCACGGCGTCGCCGGCGCGCACCTGCCCGAGGCGCCAGAGGTCTGCCCGGATGACCTGCGCGACGGCCACGAAGCCGCCGAGGCTCGGGCCGTCGGGCCCGACGACGACCGCCATGTCGCCGGCCAGCATGACCGTGCCGACGCCGTAGGCGCTGTCGAGGATGTTCGACGGGTGCAGGCCGGCCTCGCCGCCGTCCTCGCGCGCCCAGCCGGGCCGCGGGCCGGTGAGGCGCACGCCGGTGCGGTCGGAGTGCAGGTGGACCGTCCACGTGGCGCCGAACAGCTCGGCCAGCCCGGCGGTCGTGAGGAAGTCGGGCGCGCCGTGCGGGCCCGGGACGACGCGCAGCGTCCACTCGCGCGTGATCAGCGGCGGCGCGAGCGCGCGCGCCGGCGCGGCCGTCGGCGCACCCGGCGCACCCGGCGCACCCGGCGCAGGGCCGATCGCGAGCGCGTCGCCCTTGCGCAGCGGCCGCCCGCCGAGCCGCGCCGCGGCAAAGGTCGCGCGGCTGCCCATGACCGGCTCGCAGTCGATGCCCCCGCGCACGAGCACGTAGGCGCGCACGCCTGCGCCGCGGATCGCGCCGAGCTTCAGCAGGGCGCCGGCGGGCACCGCGAGCGGCGCCCACTGCGCCACCGGCTCGCCGTCGAGCTCGACGACCAGCGGCGCGCCGGTGACCGCGACGACCGCCGGCGCGGCGAAGCGCAGCCGCGGGCCGCCGAGCGTCAGCTCGATGCCGGGTGCGCCCTCCGGGTTGCCGACGAGCCGGTTGCCGAGGCGAAAGGAGCGGTCGTCCATCGGCCCCGACGGCGGGACGCCGACCTCCCAGTACCCCAGCCGCCCCGGCCAGTCCTGCACGGTCGCCAGCGTGCCGGCCGAGACGACCTCGATCACGGCGCCTCGGGCGGGCCGACGATCAGCCGCACCGGCGTCGGGTCATAGCCGTTGCAGGGGTTGTTGAGCTGGGGGCAGTTGGAGATCAGCACGAGCGTGTCGCGGTCCGCGCGCAGCTCCAGGTACTTGCCCGGCGCCGAGATCCCGTCCTCGAACGTCAGCCCGCCGTCGGCCGTCATCGGGACGTTCATGAAGAAGTTCACGTTGGCCGACAGGTCGCGCTTCTCGAGACCCCGCCCCCACGCCAGGGCCTGCGCGAGAAACGTGTTGCGGCAGGCGTGCATGTGGCGCGTCTGCTCGCCGTAGCGCACGACGTTGGACTCCTGCGAGCAGGCCCCGCCGACGGTGTCGTGGCGCCCGCAGGTGTCGGCGACGATCGTCACGAGCGGCTCGCCGTCGAGCGCGCGCAGGACCGAGCCGGCCGTGAGGTACGCGTTGCCCTGCTCGCGCAGCGTGTCGACCGCGCTGTAGCGGTTGGCGTAGTCGTGGGCGTCGAAGAAGAGCGTGTCGACCGCTTGGTTGCCGTGCAGGTCGACGATCCGCAGCACCTCGCCGCGTGCGAGCTCGCCGATCCAGCCGTCGCCGGCTGCGACGTCGACGTTCATCGCAGCACCGCCTCGGTCGCGGCGAACCCGCGGCCGTTCTCTGCGCACGCGCGGCGCACGGCGTCGGCGTCGCCGGCCGCGTCGACCGTCGTCAGCTGCAGGCCCGCCGGCCGCGGGCTCCATTCGGCCACCGGGTCCAGCGGATGCGGCGCCGCGCACAGCACGACGAGCGCGTCGAGCTCGAAGCGCACGGTCACGACGGCGCCCGCGGGCGAGTTGCCGGGGACGTAGCGCAGCTCGCCCTGCTCGCCGACGGCGACCTTCGTGAAGAAGTTGATGTTGGCGACGAGGTCCCGTCGGCCGAGGCCGTGCTTGGCGAGCTCGACGAGCAGCCCGTCGCGCGCGCTGCGCCGCCAGTCGTTGCGCGCCTCCTGATAGCTCACCGCGCCCCAGCGCTCGGCGACGTGGCCGGCGGTCGCGTGGCCGGTGATCGTGTCGTGCCAGCCGCAGCTGTCGGCGGTGATCGACGCCAGCACGCGCCCCATGTCGGAGTACAGCGCGACGCCGGCCGTGAGGCGGCTGACGTGCTGGGCCTTCAGCGTGTCGGGCATGCAGTAGCGCTCCAGCGGGTCACTCGCGCGGTACAGCAGCGCCGAAACGTTGGCGCCGCCCTCGAGGTCCGTGATCGTCAGCGCGGTCGCGCGCCGGCAGACGCGCGACCAGCTCGCGCCCGCGGGCAGCGTCTCGGCGAACAGCTGCGCCACAGACCTAGATCGTCCTGATCCGGGGGTCGGCCGCCGCCTGCGCGAGGTCGACGAGGAAGTTCACCACGACGTAGGCCGTGCCGAGCATGAGCGTCGTGCCGGTGATCGCCGGGAAGTCCGAGAAGGCGATCGACTGGTTGAGGTACAGGCCCAGGCCGGGCCAGGAGAAGATCTGCTCGACGACCACGATGCCGCCCAGCAGCAGCCCGAACTGCAGGCCGCCCATCGTCAGCGCGGGCCCGGCGGCGTTGCGCAGCCCGTGGCGCACGATGATCGAGCGCTCGCGCAGGCCCTTGGAGCGCGCCGTGCGCACGTAGTCCTCGCGCATGACCTGCTCGAGCGTCGTCGCCAGCGTGCGCGCGATCGCCAGCGCGGGCACGAGCGCGAGCGTGAACGCCGGCAGCACGAGATGCGCGAGCGCGCTGCCGAAGACGCCCGGGTCGCCGGCCAGCAGCGAGTCGACGAGCAGCAGCCCCGTCGGCCCGTCGGGCAGCACGAGCGTGTCGGTGACCCTCCCCGACGCCGGCAGGATGCCGAGCACCGAGTAGAACAGCAGGATCGCCAGCAGCGCCACGAGGAACCCCGGCACCGATGCCCCGGCCACGAGCGACAGGCGCAGCAGCCGCGCCATGCGCCCGCCCGCCGCCAGGGCGAGCGCGAGCGCGATCCCCATCACCGCCGCGAGGACCGACGCCGACAGCGCGAGCTCGAGCGTCGCGGGCGCGAACGTCCGCAGGTCGTCGGCGACGGGATTGCGGGTGCGCAGCGAGGACTGCAGGTCCCCGCTCACCGTGCGCCCGAGGTAGTCGGCGAACTGCTGGGGCAGCGGCTTGTCGTAGCCGAGCTCGTGCTCCTTGGCGGCCACCGCCTGCGGCGACGCGCTCGCGCCGACGATCGCCCGCGCCGGGTCCGACGGGATCACCGCCTGCAGTACGAACACGATCACCGCCAGCCCGCAGAGGACCGCGACGAGCGCCACGAGCCGCCTGCCGATCAGCGTCGCCATCCTCCTACGCCCCTACCCGCTTCAGCGGGGCGAAGGTGACCGTCCACGGGTACTCCGGCACGCTCTGGACGCCGGCGAGATCCTTCTTGAGGACGAAGACGTCCTTGACGTCGCCGAGGAAGAACATCGAGTTCGAGGCGATCACCCGCTTACCGACGTCCTGGTAGAGCTGCGTCGCCTGCGCCTGCGGCGCGTCCAGCGCCCGGTCGAGCTCGGAGTCGACCTGCTTGTCGTCGTAGCCGAAGAAGTTCAGCCCGCCGGTGGAGTAGAAGACGATCCGCGCCCAGGTGTCCGGGTGCGCGGCGTCGGGCGTGTTGGTCTGCAGCATCAGGTCGGGCGCGGTCTTAAGGTGCTTGACGTAGCCGTAGGTGTCGGGCAGCTGCACCTCGCGCAGCGTCACGTCGTAGCCCGCGGTCTTGAGCTTGGCCTGGATGAGCTCGCCGACGCGGCGCTGCACGCCGGACTCGTCGGAGGTGTAGGCGAGCGTGATCTTCTTCGTCGAGGCCTTGCTCGCCGCCGCGGCGGCCTTGGCGTCGTCGACGGCGTAGGGCAGCGCCGGCTGGTCGGGGAGGATCGCCTCCGGATAGGCGCCGACGGACTTCGTGGCCGTTCCGGCGTAGGCCTGGCTGACGAGCTGGTCGACGTCGATCGACGAGCGCAGGCCGGCGCGCACGGCGGGATCGTCGAACGGCGCCTTGTTGGGATTGACGTACAGCAGCAGGCGCAGGTTGGAGGGCTTCTTCTGCACGACGAGGCTGCTGGGCAGCGAGGCAAGCTCCGAGGCCGGGAAGGACTTCAGCACCGCGTCGAGGTCGCCGTTCTGCAGCTCCAGGCGCTGGGTCCCGATGTCCGGGGTGATCTTGATCAGGACCGTCTTGAAATTCGCCTTCGCGCCCCAATATGCGGCGTTGCGCGTGAGCGTGTACTGGCTGCCGCGCTTGAAGGAGGTCAGCGCGTAGGGCCCGGTGCCGTCGCCGTGCGTGCGCAGCCAGGTCTGGCCGAAGTCCTTGCCCGCGTGCGTCTTGATGGCATCGGGACCGATGATCTTCGGGCCCCAGCTCGACGCCATGTAGGCCTCGAACGGGTTGACCGGGCTCTTGAGCCCGACGACGAACGTCAGGGGGTCGGGCGTCGACATGGTCTTGACCGGCTTGAGCATGTAGGCGGGCGCCTGGCCGACGTCCAGGCGGCGCTGGAAGGCGGCCTTGACGGACGCCGACGTCAGCGGCGTGCCGTCGTGGAACTTCACGCCCGGGTGCAGCTTGAAGGTGTAGGTCAGGCGGTCGGGCGACACGGTCCAGCTGTCGGCGAGGCTGCCGACGATCTTCGTCGAGCCGGGTGCGTAGCGCAGCAGCCCCTCGTACTGGCTGAGGATCACGGAGTTGCCCTCGATGTCGTAGAAGACGTCGGGGTCCGGGACCGACATGTCGGCCAGGTAGGGGATCCGCAGCACGTCGCCGGATCCGGTCGTGCCCTTCTTCGTCGTCGAGCCACAGCCCGCGATCGTCAGGGCGGCGGCGAGCAGCGCCGCGGAGATCCAGCGGGACTGACGGATCATCTTGTCCTTTCGTCGATGCGACGGTTGATCAGATCGCCGGCGACGTTCGCCGCCAGGGCGAGCAGCCCCACGGCGACCGCGGGGGCGAGCGGCACCCAGGGGTGCCCGAAGAGGTAGTCCAGGCCGCGCGCGCTCATCGCTCCGAGCTCGGCGGCGGGCGCCGGCGCGCCGAGCCCGATGAACGAGAGCGCGGCGAGCGCGAGGACGAGGTTGCCGACGTCCAGCGACATCGTCACGACGACCGGCGCGACGGCGCCGGGCAGCAGGTGGCGCAGGATCAGGCGCGTGCGGCTCACGCCCGCCAGCCGCGCGGCCTCGGCGTGCGGGCGGGCGGCGAGCGCGCGCACCTCGCCGCGCACGATGCGCGCGTACCACGGCCACCAGACGATGCTCAGCGCGATCAGCGTGTGCATGAGGCTCGGGCCCAGCGAGGCGACGACCGCGATGGCGAGCACCGGCGCCGGGAGCGACAGGAAGAGGTCGGTCAGGCGCATGAGCAGCGTGTCGACGATCCCGCCGAAGGCGCCCGCGAGCGCGCCGATCAGCGAGCCGAAGGCGGCGCCGAGGGCGATGACGCCGAGCGCCGCCAGCCACGAGGTCCGCAGGCCGACGAGCACGCGCGAGAGGACGTCGCGGCCGATCTCGTCGGTCCCCAGCAGCGCGTGCAGCCCCGGCTTGGCGAACGGCCCCGCGCTCGTGACCTCGAGGCTTCCGTGCGGCGCCAGCAGCGGCGCGAGCACGCAGACCGCGGTGATGATCGCGACCGGGACCAGGGCGGCGCGCGCCGCGCCGCCGGCGCCCGGGCCCGAGGCCCCAGCGGCCATGCGCGGGCGCCCGCGCCACAGCCGGGCAGCGGCGTTGCCGCCGAGCGCGCCGGGGGCTGCGGGCGCGACGCTCATGGTCATGCGGCCTCGGAGACGTCGGGGACCGCCGCCAGCAGCGCGCGCGTGTAGGCGTGCGCCGGCCGGGTGAAGATCTGCTCGGTCGGCCCGCGCTCGACGACCACGCCCCCGTGCATCACCGCGATCTCGTCTGCGACCGCCCGCGCGGCGGCCAGGTCGTGGGTCACGAACAGCAGCGCGATCCCCAGCGTGCTGCGCAGGTGACAGAGGAGGTTGAGCACCTGCGCGGCGAGCGAGACGTCCAGCGCCGAAACGGGCTCGTCGCAGGCCAGCAGCGCCGGCGGGACGGCGATCGCCCGCGCGATCGCCGCGCGCTGGCGCATGCCACCCGACAGCCGCCGCGGGATCGAGCCGGCGGCCTCGGGCGCGAGCCCGACCGCCAGCAGGGTGGCGTCGATCCGGCTGCGGCGCTCCTCGGCGGGGACGCCGAGCGCCGCCAGCCGCTCGCCGATCTGCTCGCCGATCGTCAGCCAGGGCGTGAGCGACGCGCCCGCGTCCTGGAAGACGAGCTGCGGCGGCGCGCCGGGACCGAGCCTGACGCTGCCGCGCGTCGGCTCCAGGAGCCCGACGACCATCCGCAGCAGCGTCGTCTTGCCCGAGCCCGACTCGCCGACGACCGCCAGCGAGCCGCCCGCGGGCAGCTCCAGGCTGATGCCGCCGACCGCCTGAAACGGCTCGGGCGCCTTGGCGAAGGGGTGCCTGCGCGGGCGCGCGAACTCGCGCACGACGTCGCGGACGACGAGCGCCGGCTCGGGCGGGTTGGCCCTGACGAGCGCGGGCGCGTCGGCGCGCGTCGCCGCGCGCAGCATCAGCGGGTCCGGCAGGCCCGCGCCGGGGCCGCCGGCCGGCCAGCGGGTGAGGATGCCGGGGTTGTGGCACTCGTCGCGGCGGTCGCCGTGGCGGTGCACCGGCACGCGCAGCTCGCAGACGGTGTCGGCGGCCGGGCAGCGCGGCGCGAAGGCGCAGCCGACCGGCGGGCGGCACGGGTCGGGCGGGCGGCCGGCGAGCGTCGGGAGCTCGCCCCCGGCGATGGCGCC
>JAXDFS010000138.1:0-5955 GCA_034665465.1 Solirubrobacteraceae bacterium | reverse complement strand
TGCTCGAGCATCTCGACGACCCGCAGTCCGCGCTCGACGAAGCCATCCGGGTGGCGTCCAAGGCGGTCGTCGTGCTGCTCCCCAATCTCTACACCCTGATCCTGCGGGCGCAGTTCGCGGCCGGGCGCACGTTCGGCAAGTACAGCTTCGGGCCCGACAACAGCCTCGACCGCCATCGCTGGCTGATGAACTTCGACCAGGCGGCCGACTTCACCCGCGGCCGCGCGGCGCGCTCGGGCTGGCACGTCGCGCGCGAGGGCGGCCACACCGGCAACTTCCGCCGCCCGAGCTCGCGCGCGGTCTATGCCGCCGCGCGGATGGTCGGCACGCCCAATCTGTGGGCGTGGGAGTACGTCGCCCGCCTCGAGCCTGCCGGCGCTGTCGCCTAGGTCCCGCCCCGCCCGGGCGCTCCTGCACCCGCGAGGTCGGCGAGCGCCGATCGATAGCGATCGAAGCTCGGCTCCCACGCGTACTCGCGCAGCGCGCGCCGGCGCGCGCCGCGCCCGAGGCGGGCGCGCAGGGCTTCGTCGGCGGCCAGTGCCGTGAGCGCTGCCGTGAGCGCCGCCGGGTCGCTGTGGGGCGCCAGCAGGCCGACCTCGCCGTCGACGACCACGTCGGAGATGCCGCCCACGTCCGTGGCCAGCACCGGCAGCCCGACGGCCATCGCCTCGAGGATCGTCCGCGGCATCCACTCTCCGAGGTTCGGCGCGGACGGCTGCAGGTAGAGGTCGGCGCTGCGCAGCAGGTCGCGCTGCTGCTCGCGGCTGATCCAGCCTCGAAGCTCGACGCGATCCCCCAGGCCCAGCTGCGCGACGCGCGCCCTGAGCTGTGGCTCCAGCGGGCCGCCGCCCGCGAGCACGAGCCGCAGGCCGGGTATGGCAGACACCGCGTCGAGCAGTTGCAGGTAGCCCTTCTGCGCGACGAAGCGGCCGACGGAGACCGCTGTCACGCCCCGGCCGGGCGACCGCCGGTCCCCGCCGTCGGGGGCGAAGAACTCGGTGTCGACGCGGTAGGGAACGTGACGCAGGCGCGCCGGGTCCACCCCCGCGCCGGCGAGACGGCCCGTGAGGCGGGGGCCGCTGGTGCGCACGAGCGACGCGGTACGCAGCGCGTGCATGGCGAGCTCTCCAAGGATCCGCTCGCGCGGGGCGGCCGAGGCGGCGAGGTCGAACCACAGGTCGGTGTGAACCTCGAGCATCACGGGCACGCCGAGCGCCCGTCCGACGGCCACCCCCGAGAGCCCGCCGAGCAGCGGGTCCTGCGCGAGGATCGCGTCGATGCGGTGGCGGCGGACGTGTCCCGCCGCGGCCAGGCTCGTCAGCGCGAAGACCCTGCTCCTCGCGCCGGGAAGCGTGTGCAGGCTCAGGTTCCCGGCACGCTCGTGGCGCGGGCGTCCCGCCGCGGGAGCGAGCACGTGATAGCTCTCGCAGTCGCGGGCCAGCTCGCGGAAGATCAGCAGGCTCGGTCCGGCCCCCTCGAGCGATGCGTAGGGCGAGTTCGACAGATGGAGAACCCGCGCCACGGCGGCGAGTCTGGCAGACAGCGTCTACGCTGCGAGGCGTGCGGCGCGCCCCTCGGAAGTCCATGCTCGTGTTCGGGCAGCCCATCATCGAGGAGGCCGAGATCGAGGAGGTCGTCGACTCCCTGCGCCGCCGCTGGATCGGCACCGGCCCCAAGGTCCAGCGCTTCGAGCGCATGCTGGAGAGCTACTGCGAGGTCGACCACGTCCGCTGTCTGTCCTCGTGCACGGCGGCGCTGATCCTCGGCCTGCGCGTGCTGGACATCGGCGAGGGCGACGAGGTGCTGGTGCCCGCGATGACGTTCGTCGCCTCCGCCAACGCCATCCAGCATTCCGGGGCGACGCCGGTGCTCGTCGACAGCGAGCCGGAGACCGGCAACATCGATCTCGGCGCCGCGGAGGCAGCGATCACGCCGCGCACCAGGGCGATCATGCCGGTCCATCTCGCCGGCCGCCCCGTCGACCTCGATCGCCTCCGGGCCCTCGCCGACAGGTACGGCCTCGAGATCCTCGAGGACGCCGCGCACGCCCTCGGCGCCCGCTGGCGCGACACGCAGATCGGTGCGTCCGGCAACCTCACCGCGTTCTCGTTCTACGTCACGAAGAACATCACGACGATCGAGGGCGGAGCGCTCGCCACCCCCGACCTCGCCGTTGCCGAGCGCGTGGAGCGCCTCGGGCTGCACGGCCTCAGCCTCGGTGCGTGGGCGCGCTTCTCGGACGCCGGCTTCAACCACTACGAGGCCCAGGAGCCGGGCTTCAAGTACAACCTGACCGACGTCCAGGCCGCACTGGGCCTGCACCAGCTGCCGCGGCTGGACGCCTGGATCGACGCGCGCGAGCGCATCTGGGATCGCTACGACGAGCTGCTCGCGCCGCTCGGCGTTCAGACCCCTGCCCCGGCCGCGCAGCACACCCGGCACGCCCGGCACCTCTACCAGGTGCTGATCGATCCCGACGGCCCTACACGCGACGTCGTCGCGCAGCGCATGCACGATCAGATGGTCGGCGTCGGCGTGCATTACCGCGGCGTGCACCTGCACCCCTTCTATGCCCAGACCTACGGCCTCGTGCCCGAGGACTTCCCCGTCGCCAGCGACATCTCCGAACGCACGCTGAGCCTGCCACTCAGCCCGGCCCTCACCGAGGAGGAGCAGGACGACGTCGTGGCCGCGCTGCGGACAGCCATCGCCGGAGGGTAGATGAGCACACCTGCATCGCCGCAGGGCGAGGCCTTCGAGCGAGCCGCCGGCGCGGGACGCTCGAACCTCGTGATGGCGCCGGTGCTGCTGCTCTGCGGGCTGGCGGCGGTGGTCGTGGTCGCGCGCAGCCTCGGGCCGGCCGACTACGCGATCTTCGCCGCTGCGATCGCCTTCCGCGGGCTGGTCGGCTACATCGGCGACCTTGGTGCCGGAACCGCCGCGACGCGGCTCTTCGCGCAGCTGCACGCGCAGGGCGCGGCGTCGCAGGCCCGCCGGATCTACCTGCGGCTCGTGGCGCTGCGGGCACCGTTCGTCCTGGCCCTCGTCGTGATCGTCGTCTTCGCGCGCGACGAGGTGGCGAAGCTGTCGGGCCTCGCGGACTCCGAGCTCGGCCTGATCGGGCTGTTCGGCCTGATCGCCGCCTTCGAGGTCACGGCGACGCTCGGAACCTCGACGCTGCTCGGCCTGTTCCAGCATCGAACCGTCAACCGGCTCACGCTGGCGAGCACGCTGGCCCAGCCCGTCGTGATCGTCGGGGCGGTCGCCGCGGGCGCCGGGGTCACGGGCGTCGTCGCCGGAGTGGTCGTCGGCTCCGCGGTGCGCTCGCTCGGCGCCAACGCCCTCGCGCTGCTCGTCCTGCGCCGCGCCGAGGACGGCGGTGGCCACGTCGACGGCGTCGCCGCGAGCTACGCGCGCGTGGCGGGGTCGGCCGTCGTCGGCAAGCTCGCCGCGATCATCCACCAGCGCCAGGTCCTGACGTTCGTCGGGCTCAGCACCTTCGGCCGGCCTGAGGTCGCGGCCTTCGCGCTGGCCTACGACTTCGCCCTGCAGACGCTCAACGCGATCGCCGGCCCGGTCTACAGCCTGCTGCTGCCGGGGCTCACCGCCATCAAGGACGACCGCGCCCGCACGCAGCGCAGCTTCGCGCTGGTGACGCGCATGCTGGCGCTCGCCGTCGGCGTCCCGGCGGTCGCCCTGGCGATCCTCTTCGCCGTGCTCGTGCCGACCGTGTTCGGCGGCGCCTACCAGGACGCCGTGCCGTTCGGCATCGTCTTCCTGCTGCTCTTCGCGCTCGAGGTCATCCTCTCGGGCCCCGCGACGTCGATCATGCTTGCCGACGAGGCCCTCGGCAGGTCGTTTCGGAGGATCAAGGGCCTCACGATCGCGGCTGCGGTGGTCTACGTGCCGCTGCTGACCTGGTCGCTGCTCGCGGCGGCGGTCGCGATGATGGTCATCCGCGTCGTGAGCGCGCTCGGGCTGCATGTCGCGATCGCGCGCGCCACGGGCATGCGCGTCGGCGGGCCCTGGATCAGGCCCTACGCGCTCGTGCTCGCGGCCACGGGCGCCGCCGCCGCGCTGCCGCTGGCCGTCGGGGCCACCGGCGCCGGCGCACTGGTCGCGGGGCTCGTGCTCGCCGGCGCCGCGGCGCTCGCAAGCGTTCGCGCGACGCGGGCGCTGGACTCCTCCGACGTCGACCTCGTGGTTCGCGCGGTTCCCGCCGCGGGACGCGTACTGCGCTTCCTGACCGTCTGAGCCTCAGCGCGCGCGGCGGTCGGCGTCGAGCATCCGGTACAGCCCGGTCACGTCTCGGACCAGCCTGTCGACGCCATAGGCCGCGGCCACGCGATCGCGGGCGGCGGCGCCGAGGCGCGCCCGCAGCGCCGCGTCGCGTGCGAGCTCGACGAGCGCTGCCGCGATCGCAGCGCTGTCGCCCGCCGGCGCGAGCCTGCCGGTGCCCGGCGTGATGATCTCCGACACGCCGCCCACGTCGGTTGCGACCGAGGGCCGGGCGGCCGCGCCCGCCTCGATGAGCGCGACCGGTGTTCCCTCGTTGTCGCTGCTGAGCACCGCGATGTCGATCGCGGCGGCGATCCGCTCGAGGTCGAAGCGAAAGCCGAGAAAGTCGACGCGCTCGGCGATCCCGAGCCTCGCCGCGAGCGCCTCGTGCTCGGCGCGCAACTCGCCGTCTCCGACCACGAGCAGCCGCAGCGACGGGGCGGCGGGCAGAGCCAGCGCCAGCGCGTGCAGCAGGACGTCGAGCCGCTTGATCAGCACGAGGCGGCCGACGAAGGCGAGGACGATGTCATCGGGTGCCAGTCCGAAGCTCGCCCGCGCCTCGGGGTCGGGCTCGGGCGACAGGGCGAGAAGCCGGCCGAGGTCGAGACCGATCGGGATCACCGCGAAGCGGTCGCGGGGCGCGACGCGCAGGCGCACGAGGTCATCGGCCGTCTGCTGGCTGACGGCGACGAGCTTGTCGCTCACGCGCGCCAGCCGGGTTTCGACGAACCGGTAGGCGGCCGTGACCGTCCGGCCGAAGTAGCCCTCGAGCACGTGTCCGTGGTAGGTGTGGACGATGATCGGCCGGGGCCGGACAGCGAGCGCGGCGACGCGGCCGAGAGCGCCGGCCTTGGCAGTGTGCGTGTGCACGATGTCGGGCCTGATGCGCCGCAGCTGGCGGATCAGCGCGATCAGCGCCCGTGCGTCGGCGAGCGGCGCGATCGCCGGCCCGAGGTGGGCGATCTCGATCGGCACGATGCCCGACTCCTCGAGGACCGTCGTGAACTCCGCCTCCTGGGCGGTCGGGCGTCCCACGAGCAGATGTGACGAGAACGTCTTGCCGTCGAGTCCCGCCGTGAGCAGCGTCACGTGATGGGCTGGGCCCCCCACGTTCAGCCGCGCGATGATGCGTGCGACGCGCAGCGGGCGGGGGTCCGGCTGCGGGGAGGCTCCCATGGCAAAGGCGGAGGTTACCTCCCTGCCCGTGGCCTAACCTGCGGGCGGATGCACCCCTTCGCCCGCATCGCGAGCCGCGGCTGAGCCGATGGACCACGTCGCGATCAGCGCCGGTTCTGTTCTCACCATCGTTGCTCTCCTGGGCGCCTACATGGCCGTCGTCGCCGCGGCCGGCGCTCGCCTGGGCCTGAAGCTCCGCAGCGACGAGTCGCTCGCGCTCGGCATCGCGATGGTCTGCGCGGTCTGCGTCGCCGGCTTCTATGCCTCGCGCATCCTCACGGCGGTCTCCCGCCACTTCGGGGGAGCCGTCGTCACGGTGCCGCTCACGCTCGTCATCGTGGTGCTGGCGACGGTGCCGCTCGCCTGCGCGCTCATCCTCCTACCTGGGCGCCGTCAGTCCACTGCGGGCCTGCTCCCGGGCCGCGGCGCGCTGCGAGCCGGTGCGATCTGGTCCCTGCCGGCGCTGCTGATCGTCCTCGTGGCCGCCGCGGCGACGCTGCA
>JAXDFS010000137.1:0-8936 GCA_034665465.1 Solirubrobacteraceae bacterium | reverse complement strand
TTCTCGCCGGCAGCACTCGGCACCGCCGACATCTCGGCCGATGTCTCGCAGGCGCCGGCGATCCCGTCGATCGGGCAGCTGGTCACCATGACGATGACCGTCACCAACGGCGGTCCCGCAGACGCGACCGGTGTCGTGTTGATCGGAACGGTGGAGGATCGCCAGCAGATCGTCAGCGCCGATCCGTCGTGCACGATCTCCGGCGCCAGCGTGACGTGTGCCGTGGGCTCGGTGGCCGCGGGGCAGAGCGCTGCGCGTCAGCTACGCGTCCGCCAGATCCGCGGCGGGACGACCCAGTTCGTCGTCAGCGTCAGCGGCGATCAGCCCGATCCGACGCTCGGCGACCACGTGGTCGCGCACGCGGCGGCGGTGGCGGACCCTGGGCCCGATGACTTCCAGCTCGCCGATGACGTCAGCCAGCTGCCGCGTCCGCGCCTGGGCTCGTCGGTGAACATCGCACGTGTCCGCGGCGTGGTGACCGTGCGGCTGCCCGGAGGAGCCGACGTGATCCCCGTCGAGAAGGCGGCGCACGTCCCGCTGGGCTCGATCATCGACACGACCAGCGGCCAGATACGCCTGTACTCCGTGGGCGAGAAGGACGGCACCCAGCAGAACGCCCTGTTCTACGACGGTGCGTTCAAGATCGGCCAGATCACCAAGGGCGTCCCGGTGACGGTGCTCTCGCTCACCGGCGAGGATGCCTCGGTCTGCGACGGCTTCCGCCCGGCGAGCGGCGCGCCCACGGGCCTGATCCGCGCCAAGTCGGCGACCCGCCGCGGAGACCCCGCGCAGAACCATCTGTGGGGCGACGGCAAGGGCCACTTCCGGACGAAGGGCAAGGGCAGCTACGCGACCGTCCGAGGGACCTTGTGGCGGGTCGAAAACCACTGCTTCTCGACGCGCACGACCGTGCGCCGCGGCGTCGTCGCGGTCTTCGACCGCGGACTGCGCCGCACCGTCCTGGTCAACGCGGGCGAGAGATACGTGGCCAGGATCCGGTGACCGGCGAGCCGCGTGGGAGCTCGGGCCCGCGGCGAGGGCTGAAGCGGGCTTGGCCCTGAGCTGTTCGCCCAAGCCGACGAGGTCAGCCGCCTGCAGGCACGCGACTGGGCATCGACCCAGCGCACCGTGAGCGACCAGGAGGGCATGTGCAGCTCCAAGCCGGCGGGCTCGAGGTCGCCGTCAGACCCTGGCCGCGAATTGGAGGGAAGAAGTGGCGCGCCTCGCCCGTCGTGTGGTCATCAAGTGACCAACGCAGTAGAGGAGACGACCATGAGCCCCGAGACGACCCAGCAGAGCCACAACACCCGCAACCGCGCGCTTCGCGTCCTCGTGTTGTGCGGCACCGCCCTCGCTCTTCTCGTGCCGATTTCGCAGGCCTCGGCCGCCACACACGTTGTCGGAACCGCCTATTACAACGGCGATACGAGCAGTCGGGCGCCGGCGTCGTACATCCAGGCTGCGTACTGGACCGGGGCGGCGTGGCAGAGCTACGGAGCGATCGTCCATGCCACGAGGACCGGCACCTTTGCGCTGGACGTTCCCACCGGCTACCACTGGCGGCTGACGGGCTGGAGCACATTCGGCAACTCGTGCTACGCCGGCGGGATGGTGCGCTACCTGGGCTACTCCCCGATGTTCAACTCGACGGGAGTGACGATGAACAAGGGCATCGACGAGCGCTACCAGGGGCAGCTGTGCTGACGCGCCCGCTCCAGGCCTGAAGGAAGCACCAGGAGGGACCCGCGACAGCGGGTCCCTCCTGGTCGTGCTTCAAGCCATCAGAAGCCCAGCGACCTGAAGCTCAGCGTTTCGCAGTTGCTGATGTCGTAGTGCTTGCGAGAGCGGCGGCTGACGTACAGGATGTCGCGGCCGGCGCCGCAGTCGATCGCGCCGTGACCGAAGTGGGCCTTGATGTGGTCGCGGCCGCCGCCGGCGCTGATCGTGTTGGTGCCGTGGCTTGCGTAGATGAAGTCCCTACCCTCGCCGCCGGTCAGCCTGTCGTTCTGAACTGAAGGCTGGCCGGAGGGCTTGTAGTCGCCCCAGATCACATCGCCCTGCGGGCCTGCGTGGATGTCGTCGTCACCGTGGCCGCCGAGCAGCTCGTTGTGGACGGGGACCGCGGACACCGCGAGCGCCCGGGGCGTGCAGATGCCGCCGTTGTTCTCCGGGCACCTGACGAGCAGCCGCTGGCAGGGCCCGCGACGATGCACGCTGTCGCACGAGTAGGTCCCGTCCGTGCTGCCGAACGGATCGTGGCCGGGGCGGGCGTCGAGCGGTCGCGGGGCGTCGCTCTTGTTGGTCAGCAGCATGCCGTCGATCTTCGGCCAGCCTGCGTGTGAGGTGTTGGCGAGCGAGGCCGAGGCCGAGGCCAGCAGCGCGACGGCGCACACCGTCGCGACCCAGTGCGTGCGAGACATCCGTTTCTCCTTGCTGCGTGGCGGGGCGCATGAAGACGGTCGCAGCCGGGAGGGCGCCAGTCCAGCGGCGAACGCGCACCTGGCGGCAGGGCTGCGCGCACGAGCCGATGCGGCTTCGAGCAGGCGCCGGTCGCACCGGCGCACGACAGCAGGCGGCGGTCGTGCCGCCCGGCGCCTCAGTAGTAGACGCAGCGGGTGCGATGGCGCGGCCGCGTCTTGTACTGCGGCGCCTGGCCGCGCGTCCACAGCCAGTTGTCGAGCTCGTGCGCCGTGGCGCCGGCGCGGGCTGCGATCAGCTCGCAGGCGTGCACGGCGCAGGCGCGGATCTCGCGCTCCTGGGGCCCGGACGCCAGCAGCAGCCCGGCATCGATGTGCGTCGCGAGGCGCTCGTCGTAGCGCAGGACGCCGTCGCAGCGCAGCACGTGCGGGACGAGGTTGTCGGCGAAGATCGTCAGGCGGTCGAGGTCGCCGAAGCGGGCCACGCCCGCCAGCGCAAGGTCGGCCGCGGCGATCTGGGCGCGCTTGTAGAAGCCGCGGTCGGCGAACAGCGCCATGCCGCCCGCGAGCTGCTGCGCGAACCGCTCCGCCGAGCCGCGCGCCTCGCCCACCACGGCGAGCGCGTCGCGGCCGCCGAGGAAGGCGCCGAGCGAGCGCAGTGCCTGGGCGTAGAGCGCCATCAGCTCGTGGTCGGCCCGCTGGCCGAGCGTGGCGGCGATCTCGCCGGTGCTCATCGCGCGCAGGCCGGCGGGGGTCCAGGCGCCCTCGGCGCGGAAGCGGTCGGCGATCGCCCACGCCACCGTGAAGTAGCCCGAGCAGCCGGCGCGCTTGCGCAGCGTCGGAAACCAGCCCGAGCCGAAGTTCACCGCGTCGACGGCGAGCATGTAGGTCGCCACGTCCTGCGGCGTGCCCTCGAGGTAGTGGCGGACCGGATCGAGCTCGGGCGGCGGGCCGGGCTCGACGCGCGCGAGCGCGTCGAGGTCGATCTGCACCCAGCGTGCGGCGGCCGCGATCGCCGCGCACGACGTACGCACCTCGTCGCACAGTCCGGCCACGCGGCCAGGCTAGTGGACGCCTCGCGGCGGCCGGCTACTGACCGAGGTCGAGCACGAGCGTCGAGCTGGGCTGCGCGACGCCGACCGCCGGCGCGCCGAGCGTGAGCCCGATCCCGAGGTCGCGGGCGCGAGGGTCGAGCAGGATGCGCCGGTGGCGGGCGCTGTGGATGAGCGCGCGCACGAGCAGGTCCGGCGTCACGAAGCGCCCCCAGGCGAGGGCCTCACCGACCCCGAAGCGCGGATGCGACGCGGCGTAGCCGGCGCGGCGCACGCGCGTGCCGAGCGTGTCCCCGCGGGGGCCGTCGTGGCCGAAGTAACGCCGCTGCACCATGTCTGCGCTGTGAAAGCGCGCGGCGCTGTCGAGCTCGCGCGACAGCCGGACCGCCCGCAGGCCGCGGCTCGTCCGCTCGCGGTTGAGCAGGCAGAGCACCGCCAGCGCGGCGCGGCCGCGGGAGCTCTCGTCGACGGCGGGGATCGCCGCCCCCGCGCACCCGGCGACGGCGTCGGCGTGTGCCATGCCCGCGTGCAACACGAATACGCCTGCGAGCAGCGCGATGACGCGCGCGCCGGACCGTCTGCGCAGCATTCCCCGCCTCCGTGATGTCCCCGATCCTGCGCAAACGCGCGCGTGCCCCCGCTGCGCGATCTCGCACTTCCCGGGCCAGTAGTAACAGATATGAGGACCTCCGGCGGCGCGCCTATGCTCAGATGTGGATGGCCGACACCGCCTCAGGCGACCGCATCGACGAGCTTCTCGTCGGGCTCAACCCCCCGCAGCGCGACGCAGTCCTGCACGGCGACGGGCCCCTGCTGATCCTCGCCGGCGCCGGGACCGGCAAGACGCGCGTGTTGACGCATCGCATCGCCTATCTCGAGCGCACCGGCCAGGCGCGCGCGAACGAGATCCTCGCGATCACCTTCACGAACAAGGCCGCGCAGGAGATGCGCGAGCGCGTCGAGATCCTGCTCGGCCGTCGCACGCGCGCGATGTGGATCATGACCTTCCATGCCGCCTGCGCGCGGATGCTGCGCGCCGATGCCGACAAGCTCGGCTACACCCGCCAGTTCACGATCTACGACCAGGCCGATGCGCGGCGCCTGGTCAAGCGCTGCCTCGACGAGCTCAACGTCGACACCAAGCGCTTCACGCCGGGCGCCGTGCTGCACCAGATCTCCGACGCCAAGAACAAGCTGCGCGACGCCGAGGCCTACGGCGAGCTCGTCGGCTCCTACTTCGAGACGACCGTCGCCGATGCGTTTCGCCTCTACGAGCGCGAGATGCACCGCATGAACGCGATGGACTTCGACGACCTGCTGGTCAACGCGGTCAACGTCCTGCAGCTGTTCCAGGACGTCCGCGACCGCTACAGCGCGGCCTTCCGCCACGTGCTCGTCGACGAGTACCAGGACACCAACGCCGCCCAGTACCGCTGGCTGCAGCTGCTCACGAGCGAGCGGCGAAACCTGGCGGTCGTCGGCGACGATGCGCAGTCGATCTACGGGTTCCGCGGCGCCGACATCTCGAACATCCTCGACTTCGAGGACGACTTCCCGGACGCCCATGTCGTCAAGCTCGAGCAGAACTACCGCTCGACGCAGACGATCCTCAGCGCGGCGAACGCGGTCATCGCGCACAACCGCGACCAGAAGCCCAAGTCGCTGTGGACCGATCACGGCGACGGCGACCCGATCCGCATCCGCGAGCTCGACGACGAGCACGCCGAGGCGCGCTACGTGGTCGGCGAGCTCGAGCGGCTCGTCGACGAGGGCGCCAGCCGCTCGGAGATCGCCGTCTTCTACCGCACCAACGCGCAGTCGCGGGTCATCGAGGACACGCTGGTGCGCCGCGACATCGGCTATCAGGTCATCGGCGGCACGAAGTTCTACGAGCGCGCGGAGATCAAGGACGCGATCGCCTACCTGACCGTCCTCGCCAACCCCTTCGACGTCGTGTCGTTCACGCGCGTCGTGAACTCGCCGCGGCGGGGCATCGGGCAGACGTCGCTCGGGCGCGTCGTCGGCTACGCGCAGTCGATGGGGACGAGCATCTGGGACGCCGCCGCCGAGCCGGCCGCGGTCCCGGGCCTCGGCAGCGCCGCGATCCGCGCGCTC
Source organism: Solirubrobacteraceae bacterium (assembly GCA_034665465.1). GTDB lineage: Bacteria > Actinomycetota > Thermoleophilia > Solirubrobacterales > Solirubrobacteraceae > CADCVQ01. Next base: position 3,352 of record JAXDFS010000137.1, on the reverse strand, counting down.
GGGCGCTTCATGGACACGATGACCGCGCTGCGCGAGCGCGCCGACAGCGGGGTGCCGGTGGGCGACCTGCTCGAGTCGCTGCTGCAGGACACCGGCTACGTCGAGGCGCTGAAGGCCGAGCGCACCATCGAGGCGCAGGGCCGCGAGGAGAACCTCGCCGAGCTCGTGGAGGTCGCGCGCGAGTTCGACGCCACGGCCGAGGCCGAGCAGGACACGCTCGACGTCTTCCTGCAGGGCGTCGCGCTCGTCGCCGACGCCGACACGCGCAAGGACGACGAGGGCCTCGTGACGCTCATGACGATCCACAACGCAAAGGGCCTGGAGTACCCGATCGTGTTCATCGCAGGGATGGAGGAGGGCGTCTTCCCGCATTCGCGCGCGCTCGACGAGGGCGGCCTGGAGGAGGAGCGGCGCCTGGCCTACGTCGGGATCACCCGCGCGATGGCCTCGCTGTATCTCACGAGCGCGCGGCGGCGCGCCGTCTTCGGCGCCACGCAGTACGGGCTGCGCTCGCGCTTCCTCGACGAGATCCCCTCCGAGCTGACCGACCGCGCCGACGAGCCGCGGATCCGCGCGGCAGCGGGCGCCGCGGCCGGGCAGCGGGGCGGGCGGGGGCAGACCTGGGCCTCGGCGCGCGTCGCCGAGCGCCACCCGATCCCCGCCTTCGGCCTCGGCGACGACGTCTCGCATGCCGCGTTCGGGGCCGGCGTGGTGATCGGCGTCGAGGCCGGCGGCATCGTCGTCGTGCGCTTCGCGGGCGACGGCAGCGAGCGCAAGCTCATGGCCGAATACGCTCCGATCACGAAGCTCCGATGAAAGCGCACGCCATGACAGCACAGATCATCGACGGCAAGACGATCGCCGGCCGCGTGCGGATCGGCGTCGCGCGCGACGTCGCGGCCTTCACCGAGGAGTTCGGCGGCGCGCGCCCCGGCCTGGCGACGATCCTCGTCGGCGACGACCCCGGCTCGGCCGTCTACGTCAACGGCAAGCAGAAGGCCTGCCGCGAGGTCGGCATGCAGGGCTTCAACTTCCCGCTCGCGGCCGACACCCCGCGCGAGGAGGTCGTCGAGCTGATCGATCGCCTGAACGCCGACCCCGACGTCAGCGGCATCCTCGTCCAGCTTCCGGTGCCCGCGCACCTCGACGGCGTCGAGCTCACCGGGCTCGTGGACGCGCGCAAGGACGTCGACGGGCTGACGGCGGTCAGCGCCGGCCTGCTCATGCAGGGCCGCGAAGGGCTGCGCCCCTGCACGCCGCTGGGCGTCATGACGCTGCTGGACGCCGCGGGCGCGCAGCTCGAGGGCGCCGAGGCCGTCGTGATCGGGCGCTCGAACCTCTTCGGCAAGCCGATGGCCCAGCTGCTGCTCGGCGCCAACGCCACCGTGACGACGTGCCACTCGCGCACCCGCGACCTCGCGGAGGTCTGCCGCCGCGCCGACGTCCTCATCGCGGCCGTCGGGCAGGCGCGGATGGTCAAGGCCGACTGGGTCAAGCCGGGCGCGATCGTCATCGACGTCGGCATGAATCGCACGAATTCGACCCCACCCACCCTCGCCGGCGACGTCGACTTCGACGCGGTCAAGGAGGTCGCGGGCGCGATCACGCCGGTCCCCGGGGGCGTGGGGCCGATGACGATCGCGTTCCTCCTGCGCAACACTCTGCAGGCGGCCCGGATGCAGCGCGAGCAGGCCGGGTGACGATGGACCTGCGGCGGATGCGAAGCGGCGAGCTGCTGGCGGCGGTCAGCGGCGCCGGCCTGCTGCTCGTCATGTTCCTGCCCTGGTTCGGCGACCGCTCGGCCTGGGAGGCGCTGGCGATCGGCCGCGTCCTGCTCGTGGCCGTGGCCGTCCTGGCGCTGACGCTCGTCGGCCTCACGCTCACCGCACGCCCCGTGGCGATGGCCGGCTCGGCGGCCTCGATCACGGTCGGGGTCGCCGCGCTGACGCTACTGCTGCTGCTCTTTCGGATCGTGGTCGACGAGCCCGGGCAGGACGCGGGCTCGGCCATCGATCCCGGTGCTTACCTCGGCTTCGTGCTCGTGCTCGGCTGCGCCGCCGGCGCCTGGCGCTCGCTCGCCGACGAGCGCACCGGCGCGCCCGCCTCGCTGCGCCAGACCGAACGCGTCCTGGCCGTCCGCGGAGCGCCGCGCCCGCCGCCGCCCGAGCGCGACCCGTCGCGCGTGCCCCCGCCCCCGCCTGCGCCCCGCTGACGGCCCCGCCGCCGCCGCCTCCTAGAATCGCCACCGATGATCGACCGCGAACAGGTGCTCCACGTCGCCCGCCTCGCCCGCCTGGCACTCAGCGAGCAGGAGGTCCGGCGGATGAGCGAGGAGCTCTCGGCCGTGCTCGGCCACATCGAGAAGATCGGCGAGCTCGACCTCGTCGGTGTCCCGCCGACGACGCACGTCGTCGAGGTCCCGAGCGCGCTGCGCCCGGACGAGCCCGAGCCCTCGCTCCCGCGCGACGTGGCGCTCGCCGCCGCGCCGGCGGTCGCAGACGACGGCTTCCTCGTCCCGAGCCCGCAGGCCGGCTGATGGGCGCCGCAGACCTCACGCAGCTCACCGCCGCCGAGGCGGTCGCGGCGATCGGCCGCGGCGAGGTCGGCCCCGGCGAGCTCTTCGAGGCCTACCGCGCGGCGGCCGCAGCCGAGGACCTCAACGCCTACCTGTGGGTCGCCGGCGAGGCTCCCTCGGAGGCGCCGGCCGCGGACGCGCCGCTCGCCGGCGTCCCGCTCGCCGTCAAGGACCTCTTCTGCACCGAGGGCGTGCCCAGCCAGGCCGCGTCGAAGATCCTCGAGGGCTATCGCCCGCCGTACACCGCGTCGGTCGTGGCGCGCCTTGCGCAGGCCGGCGCGCCGCTGCTCGGCAAGACCAACCAGGACGAGTTCGCCATGGGCTCGTCGAACGAGAACTCCGCCTTCGGTCCCGTCCTGAACCCCTGGGACCGCACCCGCGTGCCGGGCGGCTCCAGCGGCGGCAGCGCCGCCGCGGTGGCCTGCGGCGCGGCGCCGTGGGCGCTGGGCACCGACACCGGCGGCTCGATCCGCCAGCCGGCCGCCCTCTGCGGGATCGTCGGCCTCAAGCCCACCTACGGGACCGTCAGCCGCTACGGCATGATCGCCTTCGCCTCGTCGCTGGACCAGGCCGGGCCGCTGACGCGCGACGTCACCGACGCGGCGCTGCTCTTCCGGCACATGACCTCGCGCGACGCCAACGACTCGACGTCGCTGGGCTTCCCCGAGGAGGTCCGCCTGCCGGAGCGCGAGGACCTCACGGGCGTGCGCCTGGGCGTTCCCACCGAACTGACCGAGGGCGAGGGCATCGAGCCCGGCGTGATGGACGCGTTCCGGG
>JAXDFS010000136.1:0-4442 GCA_034665465.1 Solirubrobacteraceae bacterium | reverse complement strand
CGCGCTCGCGGGCGCCGCCCTGTTCGGGGCCTACAGGGGCTATGAGCTGCAGGGACTGCGCGACGTCGTGCTGGGCAGCGCCGGTGCCGGCGCCCTCGCAGCCGTCGCATGGCTGGTCTGGCGCCTGCGCGCGCGGCGCGGCGTGCTCGTGGCGGCCGCCATCGCCGCCGCGCTCGTCGGGCTCGCCGCCGGCCACCGGATCGAGCAGCGCATCAACGACGGACGCTATCTCGGCAGCGACCCGGCGATCGACGCGCTCCTGCACGCGGCGCCGTCGGGCAGGCGCATCGGCCTGGCGAGCAACTGGACGGTCGCCGGCCTGACGCCGATCTGGCCGTCCTTCGGAACGCGGATCGGCAACGAGGTCGAGTTCGTCGGGCACTTCGTCGACGGCTTCCTGACGCCCTACCGCGCCGAGGCGCCGTTCGTGGCCGCCCTGCGGCGCGGCCGCTACGACCTGCTCGTGGTCGGGCGCGGCTTCTTCCCGCCGCAGCCCACGCCCGAGCAGCGCTGGGCGCGCGACGCGGGCTGGCGCACGATCGCGCTCAGCCGCCGCCTGCGCGTGCTCGCCCCGCCGCGCGCTCCTGGATGAGCGCGGCCATCCGCGCCGTCTCGGCGCCGACGTCTGCGTGCTCCTGCACCCAGGCGCGCGCCGCCGCCCCCGCCGCCGCGCGCTCGTCCGCGGAGAGCGCGAGCGCCGCCCGCAGCGCCGCGGCCAGCGCGGGCGCGTCCCCCGGCGGCGCGAGAAAGCCCCACGGCGCCATGACGCACTCCGGCAGGCCGACCTCGTCGCTGGCCACGACGAGGACCTCCATCGCCATCGCCTCCTTGACGACGACCGGCATCGAGTCGCGGTCGCCGTCGCGCGCCACGACGCACGGCATGGCGAGCACGTCGGCGCCCTGCATCGCCTCGCGCACCTGCGCGGGCGCGCGACCGCCCAGCAGCTCGACGGGCGCCCCGGCCTGCGCGATACGACGCGCGAGCGCGTCGTGCAGCGGCCCGTCGCCGACGATCTGCACGCGCACGTCGCCCAGTGAGGCCGCCGCGTCGACGAGCACGTCGAAGCCCTTCTTCTCCACCAGCCGCCCGACGGCCAGCACGAGGCGGCCACCCGGCAGCGGGCGCTCGCGCCGGAACGCGTCGGCGTCGACTCCCATGACGATCTCGTGCACGTCGGCCCGCGGGGCGAGCGCGCGCAGGCGCACGACGTTGTAGTCGCAGCCGCTGAAGACGAGCACGGCCGACTCGAGCTTCTCGCGCAGGTTGCGCGGCTGGGCGAAGATGTCGTAGGCGTGCGCCGTGACGCTGTAGGGCAGGCCGGTCAGGCGCGCCAGGCGCAGCGCGTCCAGGGCGGCGCCGGCGGCGAAGTGGGCGTGCAGGTGCTCGTCGCCGCGCACGATCGCCCGGCGCGCCGCTCCCGCGAGCACGCGCAGCGGCCGCACCCACTCCTCGCGGCGCCAGCGGCGGCGCCGGGCGAGATCGGCCGCGCAGGCGCCGGGCCGGCGCACGGCGAGCCACAGCAGGTCGCGCCAGGGGTGCCCGCCGCTGCCGTCGTGAACGTGAACCTGCACGTCCGCGGGCGCCTCGGGGTTCGGATGCGGCGCCGCCCGCGCAGCCTGCACGCGCACCGAATGGCCCATCCGCCGCAGGGCCTCGAGCTCGTTGACGACGAACGTCTCCGAGAGCTCCGGCCATTGATCGAGGACGAACACGATCCGCATGGGGCGTGATCATCGCTTGATCCGCTCGGTATCGGCGACTGGCGGTAGCCTGCGGAGAGTGGCCGCATCTGCAGTGACACCGTCCGGGGTGCGCGACGGCGACCCCGCCGCGCTCGCGGCGCTCTGCGATCGCCGCGGCCCGGCCGTCCTCGCCTACTGCCATCACGTCGCGGGCGACGCCTTCTCCGTCGCCGCCGCCGCGGAGGCCTTCGGGCAGTTCCGGGCGGCGGTCGTCGTCGCCGCCGATCCCGCGAGCGTCAACCCCGAGGCGCTGCTCGTCAACGCGACGCGCCAGGCCGCAGCCCGCCACGCGGCGATCGTCGCGCCGGGGATCTGCTCGCACGTCCCGGTGCTGCTCGCAAGCCGGGCGGATCGCAGCATCTCGCTCGCCAACCTCGATCGCCTCGAGGAGCACCTGGCGACCTGCTGGACGTGCCGCGCCCCGGTCTCGCGCTTCGAGGCGGCCGAGCGCGCCTATCGCGACCCGCCCAGCACCCCGGTCGAGCCCGAGGCCGCCGCCGTCATCGTCGCCGCGCTCACGGCGGCCGCGCCGGTGCGAGCCGAGGAGCCGCCGCCGCCCGAGCCCACGCTGCCGCCGCTGACCGCCGCGGCGATCGATGCCAGCGCCACGCCTGCGCCGCCGGAACCGTTCGTCGCGGCCGACGACCTCGACAGGCACACGACCGAGTACCAGCCGATCGACCACCTCGACGTCGATCCCGGCATCCTCGAGCCCCTGCCCGAGCCGGCCGCGCCGCCCCGCCGTGCGCGCGGCGCCGAGCGCGCCGGCACCGTCGCGATGCTGCTCGGCTCCCTGAAGGGGGCCGGCGCGAAGCGCGCGCCCGCAGACGCCGAGGCTGCGCCGCGCGCGCGCCCGAGCGCGGCCCGCGGGCGCAAGGCGCCTCGCGCACCGCGGGAGCCCCGGCCCCCGCGCGAGCCGCGTGCCCCGCGTGCCGCGTCCGGGGCCGGCGCGGGTACGCACCTGCCGCGCCCGCAGCGGGCCACGGCCGGCGCCGGCGCCGGTGCCCGCCGCGAGCGCCCGGCCGGGCGGTCGCGACGCGGCCTGCGGCCGTCGCTCGTGCTGCCGATCGTGCTCGTTGCGTTCGCGCTCGTGATCGCGCTGTTCGTCGCCGGCGTCTTCGGCGCCGACGACCCGACGCCGAGCTCGGGCAGCGTCACGCCAGCCGTCACCCCGCAGCCCGCGGTCACCACGACGCCCGAGGTCGTCGAGGTCCCCGGCGCCGGCGACGCCAGCGGCCGCGCAGTCGAGCTGGCGAAGGCGCGCGCGCGAGCCAGGCGCAGGCGCGCGGCGCAGACCCAGAGCACGACCGCAACGCCCGCGGCCGCGCCGCCACCGGCCGTCGCCGCACCCGCACCCGTCGCAGCGCCGCCCGCCGCCAAGCCGAAGCCGGCGGCGCCGAAGAGCCCCAAGACACCGGCCTCGACCGGCGGTGCGGCCGGGATCGACGCCAACAACAGCGCGACCGGCGCCGAGCAGCTCCCGGCGGCGCAGGACACTTCGACGGTCCCCGAGCTCGCGCCCCCGGCCGATCCGGCTCCGGCCGTCCCGCCGGGCTAGATGGCCGACGCCGGTCTCGAGCCCGAGATCGGGCGCGTCGGGCGCGCGCTGGCCGAGTCGTTCCCGTCGCACCGCGGCAACCCGATGAAGGCGCTCGACGACCGCGCGATGGACCTCGCGGCCGAGGACGCCGAGCTGCGCGCCGCCCTCTTTCGCTTCGTCGACGTCGTGCCCGCCTGCCGGTCGCTCGACGACCTGGCGGCGCACCTCACGAGCTATCTCGAGCAGGTCCACGACCAGCCGCCGTCGCTGCGCGCCGCGATGCGGATGGGCGACAACCGGGCCGGCCGCGCCGCCCTCGGGGCCGCAGGCGCAGCCGGCGTGCGGCACATGGCCCACCGCTTCATCGTCGGCGCCGATCCCGCGGCCGCGCTGCCGACGCTGCGCGAGCTCTGGCGCGACGGCATCGCGGCCTCGGTCGACCTGCTCGGCGAGGCGACGGTGACCGCCGCCGAGGCCGACCGCTACGCCGCTCGTTGTGCCGATGCGCTGGACACCCTCGCGGCGGCGTACGCGAAGCTCGACGAGCAGCCCGTCCTCGAGCGCGACACACTGGGCCCGCTGCCGCGCGCGAACCTGTCGGTCAAGGTGTCGGCGCTCACGCCGCTGCTGCGCCCCGAGGCCCCCGAGCGCGGCCGCCGCGACGCCGCCCCGCGCCTGCGCGAGCTGTTGCGCAACGCCGCCCGCGTCGGCGCGCACCTGCACATCGACATGGAGTCGCTGGACTCGCGCGAGGCCGTGCTCGAGCTCGTGCTGGAGCTGCTGGCCGAGCCCGAGTTCGCCGGCGGGCCGAGCGCGGGCGTCGTGTTGCAGGCCTACCTGCGCGACTCGCCGCAGACGCTCGACACGATCCTCGACTGGGCGGCGAGCACCCCGCGCGCGCAGCCGCTCGTCGTGCGCCTCGTCAAGGGCGCCTATTGGGACCACGAGGTCGTCGAGGCGCGCCGGCACGGCTGGGAGGTGCCGGTGTTCGAGCGCAAGGCCGACTGCGACGCGAACTTCGAGGCGCTGACGGCGCGCCTGCTGCAGGCGCGACCGCTCGTGCGCGTCGCCATCGCCTCCCACAACCTGCGCTCGGTCGCGCACGCGATCGCGGCCAACAGGCTGATCGGTGGCGCCGACGCCGATCTCGAGCTGCA
>JAXDFS010000135.1:0-8289 GCA_034665465.1 Solirubrobacteraceae bacterium | reverse complement strand
GTCGCCGCCGCTCCAGCCCTGCGGCACGTGGGGCTGGCGCGCGGTGAGGGCGAGCGCGCAGCAGCCGTAGGGGCCGGGCGGGCCGCCGATCCGCAGGCGGTCGGTGACGGCGAAGCGGCCGGTCGGGGTCGCGTTGGCGGCGCGGCCGACCGCGACGACGATGCGCCGCACGGGCCGGCCCTCGTGGCGCACGACGAGCATGCGCCTGGAGAGGTCGACGTGCAGCGTGTAGGGCTCGTGCAGGAGCGTCGCGCTGGCGGCGGGGATCCAGCCGGCGCGCGCGTTGGGCAGGTAGTGCGAGAGCACCCCCAGCCAGCGGCCGCGGCGCGCCACGACCGACAGCACCCGCGCCGAGCCGTAGCCGGTGCGCATCCCGAGCACGTGGACGATCCGGCCGCCGGGCCGCGCGCGCAGCTGCGTGCGCTGGGCGAGCTGGGCCCCGAACGGCGCGCGCGGGCGCAGCGCCGGCTCCTGGGTCAGCAGCGGGGCCCTGCCGGGCGGCGGGGCGAGACGCAGGGGCGGGGCGCCGCGACCGTCGTCGCCGCCCCGCGGCACCAGCGCCAGCGCGGCGGCGACGCACGCGCAGGCGAGCAGCCCGAGCGCCACGGCCGCGCGCCACGACCGCAGCCGCCTCATCTATGCCGCCTCGATCAGCGCCTTCAGGCGCCCGCGCGGAGCCGGCAGCTTGAGGCGCACCAGCAGCTCGTCGGCCAGCGCGAGGTAGTCGGCGGCGAGGTCGGGGCGGTGGTCGAGGATCGACTTCGCGAGCTCGGCGGCCTCCGCGTAGGCGATCGAGGAGCGGATCGTCGAGCTCAGCAGCTTGCGTCCGACGTGCTTGCGCAGCGTCTCGTAGGCGTCGCGGCTGTGGCGGGTGCGCATGTCGGCGATGTTGAAGACGACGCCCAGCCAGCCGAGGTCCGGGTTCAGGCCGTCGCGCGCGAGCTCGATGACCTCCAGCGCCTGCTCGACGCCCTGCAGCGCGAAGTACTGCGCCTCGGTCGTCAGCAGCGCCTGGTCGGCGGCGACCAGGGCGTTGACCGTCAGCAGCCCGAGCGAGGGCGGGCAGTCGAGGATGATGAGGTCGTAGCGCTCCTTCAGCGGCTTGAGCGCGCGCCGGAGGGTCAGCTCGCGGCCCATCTTGCCGGCGAGCATGAGCTCGGTCTCCGCGAGGGCGAGGTTCGCCGGGATGATGTCGTCGTGGACGGCCTCGATCGCGGGGGCGCGGCCGGCAAGCACGTCGACGATCGTGGGCGTCGCCTCGGGATCGACGTCGAAGTAGTCCGACAGGTTGCCCTGCGGATCGAGATCGACGGCGAGGACCTCGAGCCCGATGCGCCGGAAGACGTCGGTGAGGGTGCGCACCGACGTCGTCTTGCCGGTTCCGCCCTTCTGGGAAAGGACTGCGATCGTGGTGGCGCCCAAGGGCGCTGATGCTACTCGGCCGCTGACGCGGCGGCCCCTGCTGCGGCCACCTCGGCGGTGCGGTCGGCGAAGATCAGCCGATAGCGGCCGACGATGATCTCGTCGCCGTCGCTGAGCGGCTGGGACACGATGCGCTCGCCGTTGACGAACACGCCGTTGAGGCTGCGGTCGTCGAGGACGCGCAGGCCCTCGGGCTCGGTCACGAGCACCGCGTGGCGGCGCGACACGGTCGGGTCCTCGAAGCGCAGGTCGGCGGACAGGCTGCGGCCGATGCGCATGCTCTCGCCGCTCATCGCGACGGTGCGCACGGCACCCGTGTCGTGGAAGAGCAGATAGCGGCCGGGCTCCTCGATCGCGTCGCGGGCAGCGGCCAGCTGCGCGTCGCCGTCGGCGGAGGTGGCGTCAGGCTCGGGGCGCTTGAAGCGAGCGCCTCCGACCGTCGTCCCGGTGAGACCCGATGGCAGTGACTCCATGCCCGGCACTCCCTTTCGCCAGCGTTACAGGGGTGGTCCGCCGGCTCCCTCGGCTTGTGCGGATGATAACAAGCGCGTCAAGGCTCCCCATCGCCTCGCACCGCCTGCGCCACGAGCCGGCGTCTACCCATGGTGGTCCCCGGGCTAAACGCTCGCTCAAGAGCGTTGAAGGATCGCCCCGGGGCGCACCGAACCCCGGCCCATGGCACGCACACTGGTGACGATCGACGAACGCGACCTCGAGCGCGCCCTGCTGCGCAAGAGCGTCGGGACGCTGGGCGTGGCGTCCAGTCGCTGCGCGGACTGCGGGCGCACGCCGCTCATCGGCGAGACGCTGCACCGCTACGACGGCGGCGTGACCGTCTGCGAGCTGTGCCGTCCGCTGCGCCGCAGCGCACCGGCCCACAGCGAGCCCGTGCGCACGAGCGAGCACGGCCTGGCGGTGCGCATCCACCGCCTCTCGCCCTCGTCGCCACCCGCGACCGCTCCCGAGTAGATTGGCGGGCGATGGAGCCCGTCACGCTCACGACGACGATCGCCAAGCCACGCGAGGAGGTCTTCGAGTACCTCGCCGACGTGGCCAACCACCAGGAGTTCACCGATCACTGCCTCGTCGACTGGCACCTCACCCGCGAGGACTCATACGGGCGCGGCGCCGGCGCGCGCTTCCGGGTGAAGTCGCGCTTCGACCGCTTCTCCTACGGCGACCTCACGCTGGCCGAGGTCGACCCGCCGCAGCGGATCGTCGCGACCGGCCGGGGGGGCCGCTTCAACCGCGTGCGAACCCGCACCGAGTGGCGCCTGGAGGACGCCGGCAGCGGCCGCACCGCGGTGACGTTCGTCACGCAGACCGAGCCCGCCACGCAGTCCGACCGGCTGATGGAGAAGTTCCTGCGCGTCCCCGCAGCGACGACGCGCTGCCACCGCCGGGCGCTCGAGCGGCTGCGCTCGATCCTCGAGGCGGGCGAGCAGCGCGGCGGCCACACCACGGTCTCCGGCGGGGCACGCAAGCCTGCGACCGGCTTCAGGCTGTAGATTTCCGCCGCCCGTGCCTCGTCTGCGCCGCCCCATCGCCATCCTCGCCGCGCTGCTCGCCAGCGGCGGCCTCGCGGCGTGCGGCAACCACCCCGACGAGAACGCGCGCATCGTCCGCGCCGAGACCGAGGGGCTCTACCTCGACGTCGGCGCGCTGAAGTACCAGGTCCAGGTCTCGCGCCAACTCAACCCCGACGACGTCCAGGACAAGAGCTACCTCGTCGGGATCCCGGCGGCCGAGCAGGGCCTGAAGCCCGACCAGGTCTGGTTCGGGGTCTTCATGCGCGTCCAGAACGAGACCGGCCGGCCGCAGCCCGTCTCCAACGACATCCAGATCATCGACACGCAGGAGCAGGCCTACCGGCCGGTCGCGCTCGCGCCGACAAACCCGTTCGCCTACCAGTCCTCGACGCTGCTGCCGGCCCACGAGGTCCTGCCGCTGCGCGACACGCCCTCCTTCGACACGCCGGTCCGCGGGATGCTGATCCTCTTCAAGCTCACGCTCACGACGCTGGGCAACCGCCCGCTCGAGCTGCACCTCGAGAGCCGCTCCGGCCGCACGCAGACCGGCATCATCGACCTCGACGTCTGACGACCCGCGGGCGGCTTTCGCCGGGTCGGCGCAGCGACGGCGGCGCGCGTCCTGCCTACGGGTCCTGGTGTGACGGAAGTCCAGGACGGTGCGTGCCGGTCGTACCCGCGGCGGTACGGGTGGTGGCTCGCCGGGCCACGTGGGTCTCCGCGCGACGGTGTGTCGAATAACCCGGTCCCCGACCCGGAAATTCGACACACCCCCCCGACCGCCACCGGCTCACGACCCGTTCCCCTTTATCGCCGCTGTTCGCAGGCGCCGGCACACCCGAAAGCCACCAGGGCCGCCGCCGTCGGTCGTGCACCAACCCAAAGGCCGGTCATCCGAGCGCGCCACCAGGGCCGCCGCCGTCGGCGCGGTGCCGACACGGCCGCCAGCGGGCCGATCGGCGGCTGTCGCAACGGCAGACAGCCGCGCGTCAGCGGGTCGCCTTCAGCCCGGCGATGAGCACCTGCTTGGCGACCGGCGCCGCCGTGTCGCCGCCCGCGCCGGCCTCGACGAGCAGCACGCCGACCGCGATCCGCGGCTCGGCGACCGGCGCGTAGGCGGAGAACCAGGCGTCGGTGTCGGTCGGGTCGTTCGGAAGCACCGGCGGGCACTCGGGCACCTCGGGGGTCGGGACGCAGGGGTCCTGCTTGACGGTGTCGCGCAGCTCCGCGGTGCCGGTCTTGCCGGCCACGCGCACGCCGGTGATCTGGGCGGCCGTGCCGGTCCCCTCCCTGACGACCGCCTCCATGAAGCGGCCGACCTGGCGGGCGACGTTCGCGGGGATCGCCTGCGTGCGGCGGGTCGGCCCCGCGCGCTCGAGCGTGAGCTGCGGGCGCCGGCCGCGCCCGGCGATCGTCGACGCGACCAGCGCCATCTGCAGCGCCGTCGCCTGCACGCGGCCCTGGCCGATCGCCGACGACGCGACCGCCAGGTTGTCGCCGATCTCGCTCGCGGGCGGGATCGTGCTGGTGGCCGCCCCCGGGATGCCGAGGTCGGAGTTGAAGCCGAACGCCTCCGCGGTCTTGACGAGGCGGTCCGGGCCCAGGCGGGCGCCGAGCGGCGCGAAGACCGAGTTGCACGAGCGCGCGAACGACGTGCGCAGCGATCCGCCGCAGGACTCGCCGTTGGCGTTCTCCAGGTCGACGCCCTCGATCGTGGCCTTGGTGACCACCGGATAGACCGAGTTCGGGCCCGCCAACTTCGCCTGCAGGACGCCGGTGAGCGTGATGATCTTGAACGTCGAGCCGGGCGGCTGCAGGCCCGAGAACGCGATCCCCGAAAGCGCGAGGATCTCGCCCGTGCGCGGGCGCACCGCCGCGACGCCGCCGAGCCGGGCGCCCTTGGCCTCGACCGCCGCGCGCTGCACGTCGGGGTCGATCGAGGAGCGCACCGCGGGGGCCGGGCGCGCGATGCTGCTGGCGATCAGCCGCGTGCCGGCGTGCAGCAGGCCGCCGGGATGACCGGCGAGCTTCTCGTCGAAGACGCGCTCCAGGCCGGAGATGCCGATCCGGGCGTCGTCGGGGTAGCCGAGCGCGCGCAGCTCGCCGGCGCGCTCCGGGGGAATCGGGCCCAGGGCGCCGGCGATCGAGCTTGCGACGGCGCCGAGCGCCGACGTGCGATCGGGCCCCTGCGCCAGCGGCGAGCCGTCGCGCGCGAGGATGTCGGCGCGGCGCGGCAGGCGCATGTCGCGCGTCAGGGTCTCGCCGCGCCGGAGGCCCGGGAACGTGAGCTGCGGCGACCAGTCGATGCGGGCGGCGTCGTCCTTGCCGGCGAAGGGCAGGCGCAGGGTCGCGTGGATGGGCCCGAACACGCGCGTTCGCAGCGTCATCGGCACGCTCACGACGGCGCCGGACGGCTTGCCGGCCCTGCCCGGGCGCAGGGCGACGGTGGTCGCCGTCGCCGCGGCCGCTCGATACGCGGCGACGAACCGCGGCAGCGGGGTGGCGCGCCGGGCGGCGACGGTCAGCTCGGCGCGCATGGCCGGGAAGTCGCCCCGCGCCCACGCGGCGGCGAAGCGATCCGCGCGCTTCTGCTCGGGCGGAGTCCCCCCGGCGAGGATCAGCCACCCGGCGGCCACGACCGCCACCGCCGCCACCGCGGATGCGATGATCACGCTCCGGGAAGGAGGGGACCGGCGCGGTCGTGACGAAGCGGGCGGCATGCAGACGAACTATGGCCTGCCCGCGGACAGCACCCTGCGCGCACCAGCACCGTGACGCCGATCGACTTCATCATCCTGGTTCTCGCCGCGCTGTTCGCGTTCGTGGGATTCGCGCGCGGGTTTCTCATCGGCGCCCTGTCGCTCGCCGGATTCGTCGCCGGCGCCTACCTCGGCACGCGCTTCGGCCCGCACCTGCTCAAGGACGGCAACCAGTCGCCGTTCGCGCCCCTGTTCGGCCTGCTCGGCGCGCTGATCGGCGGCACGATCATCTCCGCCGGCGCCGAGGGCATCGCGGGGGCCATGCGCGGGGCGTTGGTCTCGCCCGCGCTGCGCACGATCGACGGCCTGCTGGGCAGCGTCCTCGCGGTCGCGCTGGCGCTCGGGATCGCGTGGCTGCTGAGCGTCATCGTCCTGCAGACGCCCGGCATCCGCGACTACCGCCGGTCGATCCAGCGCTCGGCGATCCTGCGCCAGCTCAACGAGATCCTGCCGGCCGACAAGGTCCTCAAGGCGCTCGCCCGCTTCGACCCGTTCCCGCGCATCACCGGCCCCGACGCCCGGGTGCCCCCGCCCGCGCGCGGCGTGGCCCGCGACCCGGACATCCAGCGCGCGGGCGACTCCGTCGTGCAGATCCTCGGCAACGCCTGCGGCCTGGGCGTCTCCGGATCGGGCTGGGTCGCCAAGGACGGGATCGTGGTCACGAACGCGCACGTCGTCGCCGGCGAGCAGCAGGGCGACACGGTCGTGCAGACCCGCGGCGGCGGCCGTCGCCTGCCGGCGACCGCGATCAACTTCGACTCGCGCAACGACATCGCGATCCTCCGTGTGCCGGGGCTGCAGGCCCCGCCGCTGGCCTACTCGCGCGCGGTGAAGGTCAGCGAGCCCGGCGCGGTGCTCGGCTACCCGCTGAGCGGCCCCTTCGCCGCCCGCTCCACCCGCATCGGCCGCACGCAGACGGTGCTGACGCAGGACGCCTACGGGCGCCGGCTCGTGCGCCGCAGGATCACCTCGTTTCGTGGCAACGTCCAGCCCGGCAACTCCGGTGGGCCGATCGTCGACGTCGCCGGGCGCGTCGCGGTGACGGTGTTCGCGAAGTCGACCAGCGGCGGCCCGCAGGGCGGCTTCGCGATCCCCAACGAGATCGTGCGCAGGGAGCTGCGCGGCGCCTCGGGCCCGGTCGGCACCGGTCCCTGCACCCGCTGACCGAGGGGCTGCCGGATATGGCCCGCTGGGATCGCGCATGGCGATGGCGCTACCCTGCCGCCGATGTCCAAGACACTCGTCATCGCCGAGAAGCCGTCCGTCGGACGCGATCTCGCGCGCGTCCTGCCGGGGCCGTTCGCCAAGCACGAGGGCTTTCTCGAGGGGCCCGAGCACGTGCTGACCTGGGCGGTGGGGCATCTCGTGCAGCTCGCCGAGCCCGACGAGTACGACGCCAGGTACAAGAAGTGGCGGATGGCCGATCTGCCGATCGTCCCGGACAAGTTCAAGCTCGTGGTGCGCGACGAGCGCTCCAAGAAGCAGATGTCGGTCGTCACCCAGCAGCTGCGCCGCGACGACGTCGACGCGGTCATCAACGCCTGCGACGCCGGCCGCGAGGGCGAGCTGATCTTCGCCTACCTCTTCGAGAAGGCGGGCTCCAAGAAGCCCGTCCAGCGCCTCTGGCTGTCGTCGATGACGAAGGCGGCGATGCAGCGCGCGTTCGACGAGCTGCGCCCGGGCTCGGAGTTCGCCCAGCTCGAGGCCGCCGCACGCTCGCGCTCGGAGTCCGACTGGATCGTGGGCATGAACGCGACCCGCGCGGCGACGATCCGCCTGCGCTCCTCCTTCGACGGCGCCGTGTCGCTGGGGCGCGTGCAGACCCCGACGCTCGCGATCATCACCCGCCGCGAGGAGGAGATCCGCGCCTTCAGGCCGGAGGCCTACTGGCTCGTCGACGCCGTCTTCGCGGCCACCGGGGAGCGCGTCTACGAGGGGCGCTACCACGACGGCTCCAAGCCGCGCATGGCCAGCGCGGCCGCAGCGGACGCGATCGTCGCCGCCGTCCGCGGCCAGACCGGCGAGATCACGCAGCTGGAGACCAAGGAGCGCAGGGAGCGCGCGCCGCTGCTCTACGACCTCACGTCGCTGCAGCGCGAGGCCAACGGCCGCTACGGCTTCACCGCGCGGCGCACGCTCGCAGCCGCCCAGCGCTGCTACGAGGAGCACAAGGTCCTCACCTATCCGCGCACGAGCTCGCGCTATCTCACCAGCGACATGATCCCCGAGCTGAAGGCGATCGCCGGCCACGTCGGCGGCGCCGGGCGCGAGTATCAGTCCTCGGCCGCCTACGTGCAGGGCCTGGACATGCTCCCGCTGGGGCGCGTCGTCGCCGACGGCAAGGTCGGCGACCACCACGCGATCATCCCGACGAACTCGACGCACAACCTCGACAAGCTCTCCGACGACGACCGCCGGATCTATGACATGGCCGCCCGGCGCTTCCTCGCGGTCTTCCACCCCGAGGCCGTCTTCGAGAACACGAAGGTCGAGACGACCGTCGCCGGCCACATCTTCCGCACACATGGCAAGGTCCTGATCGTCCCGGGGTGGCGCGGGGTCTACGGCGAGCTGGCGGG
>JAXDFS010000134.1:0-10025 GCA_034665465.1 Solirubrobacteraceae bacterium | reverse complement strand
CCAAGCGCGAGCTCGATCTCGGCGAGCTGCGCGAGCGCCGCCGGCTGACGATCCCGGCGTTCGCCGCGATCGGCGGCATGCTCGTCCCGATCGCCATCTACATGGCGATCAACGCCGGCGGGCCCGGGGCGCACGGCTGGGGCGCCGCGATGTCGACCGACACGGCCTTCGCGCTCGGCGCGCTGGCGCTGCTGACCCCGCGCGCGGCGACACGCACCCGCGTGTTCCTGCTGTCGCTGGCGGTCGTCGACGACCTCTGCGCGCTGCTCGTGATCGCCGTCTTCTACACCGACCGGATCTCGCCGGCGGCGCTCGCGATCGCGGCCGGGCTCTTCGCGGTCCTGATCGCGTTGCGCTACGCGCCGGCCTGGCGCCGGCAGGTGTCGGTCGCAGTCGCGCTCGGGCTCTGGGTCGCGATGTTCAAGTCCGGCATCGACCCCGTCATCTCCGGCCTGGCCGTCGGCCTGGCGACGAGCGCCTACCCCCCGTCCCGCGACGATCTCGAGCGCGCGACCGCGCTCGCGCGGTCCTTTCGCGAGCAGCCGACGCCCGAGCTCGCGCGGTCGGCGCAGCTCGGCGTGCTGTCGGCGATCTCGCCCAACGAGCGCCTGCAGTACGCGCTGCATCCCTGGACGAGCTACGTGGTCGTGCCGCTGTTCGCCCTCGCCAACGCCGGCGTCCACGTCACCGGCGCGCTGATCACGCGCGCCGCCGGCTCGCCGATCACGCTCGGGATCCTGGCCGGCTACGTCGTCGGCAAGCCGCTCGGGATCAGCGGCGCCTCGTGGATCGCGTCGCGGCCGGCGCTGCGCGGCCCGCGCTCGCCGCTGAGCGGGCCCGTGCTCGCCGCCGGCGGCGCGGTGGCCGGCATCGGCTTCACGATCTCGCTGCTGATCTCGAGTTTGGCCTTCAGCGGCGCCCGCCTGGAGGAGGCCAAGCTCGGCGCTCTGAGCTCGGTGATCGTGGCGCCGATCGTGGCCTGGCTCGTGCTGCGCGTCGTGCGGCGCCTGCCGGCGGCGATGCGCGCCCGGCAGATCGCCCACACCGCCGAGGACCTCCTCGACCTCGCGGGCGACATCGATCCGGCGCGCGACCACATCCGCGGCCCGACCGATGCCCCGGTGACGCTGCTCGAGTACGGCGACTTCGAGTGCACGTACTGCGGCCAGGCGGAGTCCGTCATCCGCGAGCTGCTGACGTCGCTGGGCGACGACGTGCGCTACGTCTGGCGCCACCTCCCGCTCAACGACGTGCATCCGCACGCGCAGGTCGCGGCGGAGGCCTCGGAGGCGGCCGGCGCCCAGGGCCGCTTCTGGGAGATGCACGACATCCTGCTCGACCATCCGGGCGAGCTGCGTCCGGAGCACCTGCGCCGCTACGCCGAGCAGCTCGGCCTCGACGCCGATCGGATCGAGCACGAGGTCCGCAAGCGCATGCACGCCCCGCGCGTCAGCGAGGACGTCGCGAGCGCCGACGAGAGCGGGGTCTCCGGCACGCCGACCTTCTTCCTCAACGGGCGCCGCCACTACGGCGCCTACGACATCGAGACGCTCACCCAGGCCGCGCGCTCCGCGCGCGGGCGCTCGCGCACCGCCGTGCGGGCCTGACCGGCGGCGCCGCCACTCCGCCCAGGTGGCCTCGACCGGGCCGCTGCTCTCCGACCGCGTGCGCGTACGGATTGCCGATGTACTGAAAACGGGCGGATAGCCGGCCCGGCTTCACCGGTGCGTAGCGCATGTGTCATGCGTCACATTTGTTGTGACGGGCCCGCAGCGCCTCTATATGCTCGCCGACGCCGGGCCCGCACCGGCCGTGGACGTCGCCGTCCGCAAGCTCTCGGAAGGAGCCCGTCGTGAAGCCAGCGCCCGCCCGCCGCCCCTATCGCGCGACGCCGCCCTGGAGGGTCTACAACTGGCTTGCCGAGACGCTCGACCACAGGGTCGGCTGGTACCGGATGCCGAAGTGGCCCGGCCTGCTGGTGCTCGTCGGGGTGCGCAACCGCCTGCGCCAGCACAACCTGGTCGACACGCGCCCGATTCCCGCTCAAAACGAGGCGCCGTTGCCCCCGTTCGACGCGCGCTTCACCACCGAGCGCACCGCCGACGGGACGTACAACGACCTGTCCGATCCGCCGATGGGACGCGCCGGCTCGCGCTTCGGGCGCAACGTGCCACTGGACTGCACGTGGCCGCAGCCCGACGCCGACATCATGCGGCCCAACCCGCGCACGGTCAGCCGCAAGCTGCTCACGCGCGACGAGTTCGTTCCCGCGACGACGGTCAACGCGATCGCGGCGGCGTGGCTGCAGTTCATGATCCGAGACTGGTTCAGCCACGGCAAGGGCGACCCGGCCCGCACCTGGACGATCGAGCTGCAGGACGACGACGACTTCCCCGAGCGCCCGCTGGAGGTCCTGCGCACGGTCGCCGACGCGACGCGGCCACCCGCCTCCGCCGCCGATCACCCGCCGACGTACCTCAACACCGAGACGCACTGGTGGGACGGCTCCTCGATCTACGGGACGAGCCTCGAGGCCCAGCGCCAGGTTCGCAGCGGCAAGAACGGCAAGCTCGTCGTCGGGCTGGACGGGCGCCTGCCGATCGACCCCGCGAAGGACCCGACGCAGGAGGCCGGCTTCTGGCTCGGGATGCTGATGCTCCACACCGTGTTCGTGCTCGAGCACAACGCCATCTGCGACCGGCTGCGGGCCGACTACCCGCGCTGGGAGGACGAGCAGCTCTTCCAGCGCGCCCGGATCATCAATGCGGCCCTGATGGCCAAGATCCACACGATGGAGTGGACGCCGGCGGTGATCAGCCACCCGATCACGGTCACGGCGCTGCGCGCGAACTGGTTCGGCCTGGCGGAGGAGCGCGTGCACAAGCTCTTCGGCCGGATCGTCGACGACGAGGTCATCAGCGGCATCCCGGGCTCGGCGACCGACCACTACGGCATCCCCTACGCGCTGACGGAGGAGTTCACCGCGGTCTACCGGATGCACCCGCTGATCCCCGACGACTGGACGTTCCGCGCGCTCGGCGACGACCGCCTGCTGGCCGCCAGGAACTTCCGCGAGCTGACCGGCAAGGAGGGGGCCCAGCTCGCCGCCGAGCACGAGCCGGCCGATCTTCTGTACTCGTTCGGGACCCAGCATCCGGGCCTGGTCACGCTGCACAACTACCCGCGCTTCCTACAGGAGTTCCTGCGCCCGGACGGGCACTACGTCGACCTCGGCGCGCTCGACGTCCTGCGCATCCGCGAGATCGGCGTGCCGCGCTACTGCGAGTTTCGCCGCCACATGCACATGCCGGTCCCCAAGACCTTCGAGCAGCTGACCGACAACCCCGAATGGGCCCGGCAGCTGCGCGAGGTCTACGGCGACGTCAAGGACGTCGACCTCATGGTCGGGCTCTATGCCGAGCCCAAGCCGAAGGGCTTCGCCTTCAGCGACACGGCGTTTCGCGTGTTCGTGCTGATGGCCTCGCGACGGCTCAACAGCGACCGCTTCTTCAACCGCGACTACGGCCCGAGGGTGTACACGCAGGCCGGCATCGACTGGATCGACGACAACCAGATGACCGACGTCCTGCTGCGCCACTACCCGCAGCTGCGCAACGCGCTGCGCGGCGTCGACAACGCCTTCGCGCCGTGGAACACGGCCGCACCGGCCTCCTGAGCGATGGCGCGCACATCGAGAAGCACGGCGAAGGACGGCCTGCGCAACCGGATCGAGTGGGCGCTGACGACGAGGGGGGCGCCGGTCTGGAGGCTCGTGCAGCGCATCGACCCGCTGCGCCGGTTCGTCAACAAGACGCTCACGAACATGGGGATCATGAAGTTCCCCACGCGCCCGGAGCCGCTGTCGACGATGGCCGACTACACCTCGTGGGACTCGCTCGTCGACCGGACCTACAGCAGCCGCCATCTGCCGCCGAGCAACGGCGCGGCGGCGCAGGTGCCCGACGTCGAGGCGCTCAAGGAGCTGTTCACCCGCGGCGAGTTCGTCGAGTCGCCGAAGTCGACCGTGCTCTTCTCCTACTTCGCGCAGTGGTTCACCGACGGCTTTCTGCGCAGCGATCGCGGCGCGCCCGGCAAGCCGCCCGACAGGCGCCGCAACGAGTCCAACCACGAGGTCGACCTGACGAACCTCTACGGGCTGCATCCCGAGGTCACGCGACAGCTGCGCACGCTCGAGGGCGGACGCCTGAAGAGCCAGCAGATCAACGGCGAGGAGTACCCGCCCTATCTCTGCGAGAACGCGACGCCGAAGCCGGAGTTCTCGCTCATCCGCGTCCTGCGCATCGACGAGCAGACGCCCGAGAAGCGCAACCGGCTCTTCGCGATGGGCAGCGACACGTCGAACCTGCAGATCGGCTTCGTGGCCCACAACGTGCTGTTCCTGCGCGAGCACAATCGCATCGCCGCGCTGCTGGAGGCGCAGAACCCCGGCTGGGACGACGAGCGGCTGTTCGCGACCACGCGCAACATCCTGACCGTGCTGCTGATGAAGATCGTCGTCGAGGACTACATCAACCACATCTCCCCCTCGGTCTTCAGGATCAGCCTGGAGCCGCACAGCTTCCCCAACGAGCCCTGGCATCGCCAGAACTGGATGTCGGTCGAGTTTCAGCTGCTGTACCGCTGGCACAGCCTGGTGCCGTCGACCTACAGGATCGCCGGCGAGGACGTCCCGATCTGGGACACGCTGTTCAACACCGCGACCGTCACCGAGCATGGGCTCGGCTCGATCTTCGAGGACGCCTCCCGCCAGCGCGCTGGACAGGTCGGCCTGGGCAACACGCCCTACGAGCTGTGGCCCGTCGAGGCCGCCAGCATCAAGGAGGGGCGCGACGTGCGGCTGCGCAGCTACAACGACTACCGCGAGCTCGCGGGCTTTCCGCGCATCACGCAGTTCGACCAGCTCACGGGCGACGCCGGGATCCGCGAGCGGCTGCGCGAGCTCTACGGCCACGTCGACAACATCGAGTTCTACGTCGGGCTGTTCGCCGAGGAGGTGCCCACCGACGCCGTCCTTCCCGGGCTGATCGGCCGCATGGTGGCGCTCGACGCGTTCTCGCAGGTCTACACCAACCCGCTCCTGGCGCCGCGCGTCTACAACGAGCAGACCTTCTCACCGCTGGGCATGCAGATCATCCGCTCGACCGCGACGCTCTCGCAGGTCGTCAACCGCAACGTCCCGCCGCCGCAGGGTCGCGACGGCTACTACGTGAGCCTCACGCGCGAGGACTGGAAGCACGACTGATCAGCGGCGGCCGCGCATGACCGCCGAGCCGGTGGCCAGCGCCACGGTCTTGCCGTCCGCGTTGACGACCTCCGCCTCGGCGACGCTGATCGCCCGTCCCGCATGGCGCACGCGCCCGCGGGCGGTGAGCGTGCGCCCGTCGGGCGCGACCGGCCGCAGGAAGTTGACCTTGAGGTCGACCGCGGCGGCTGCCGTGCCGGGCGGCGCAACGGTCTGGATCGCCGACACGAGCGCGCAGTCGGCCAGCATCGCGATGACCCCGCCCTCGACCGTCGCGAGCGGGCTGCACAGCCACTCGTGACAGGGCAGCTCGAAGACCGCCTCCTCCGGGCCCGCCGCGGTGAGCGCGACGCCGGTCAGGTGGTGGATCGGCGGCAGCGGGAGGTCGCCGGCGAGCTGGGCGCGCAGGATCTCCAGTCCACTCATCCGCTCCCAGACGTCCTCGCCGAGGACCTCGCCGACGACCGGCCGCTCGTAGGGGTCCGCCGGCTCGGTACGGGCCGGCCGGCCGTCGCCGGTCGCCGCCTCTGCAGTCGCGCCGTCATCGCGGAGCCCGCGCGCAGGCCTGACGAAGCACAGCGAGCTGCCGTCGGCGAGCAGGCGGCCCGCGCCGTCGAAGATCTGCACGCCCGACAGCGCAAGCGACCGGCCCGCGTGGATGAGCCGGCCGCGCGCGACGAGGTTGCCGGCGGCGCGGGCGGGTCGCAGCAGGCGCAGCGACAGCTCCGACGTCCCGTACACCGTGCCCGCCGGCAGCGCGCCGTGCACCGAGCAGCCCAGCGGGCCGTCGGCGAGGATCGCCAGCGTGCCGAGCGAGATGACGCCCTGCGAGCTCAGCAGCCAGCGCGTCGCCGGCATCGAGAACGCGACGGCGGCCACGCCGACGTCGGTCACGCTCATCCCGAGCAGATGACTGATCGGCGGCGCCGGCGCACGGCCCTCCATGAGCGCGCGGACCTGCTCGACGCCGGGCAGCCCGGCGAGCGCCGGATCCGGATAGCCGCCCCGCACCGGCTCGCGCCACGGCGCGACGTCCTCAGATCGATCCACGAGCAGACGGTATCCGGGCGCGCGCAGGAGCGGGCGCGAAGGAGCGCTGCTCAGGCTGCGGGCTCGGCGCGCAACTCGGTGCGGTCGAGCTTGGTGATCGTCAGGAAGACGACCGTTGCGAGGATCGCGCTGAGGAAGATCACGCTCGTGACCGTCGTGCCCAGCCCGAGGCCGCCGTCATGGCGCGTCTGGGAGAGCTCGTCGCCGATCGAGGCGCCGAGCGGGCGGGTCAGGACGTAGGCGATCCAGAAGGCCATGATCGGGCCGAGGCGCAGCAGGCGGTGCGCCAGGAACACGAGCGCGATGGCGCCGCCGAAGATGAGCGCGGACTTCCAGTAGCCGACGGCGAGCTTCTCGGCGATGAGATCGCCGGCCGCGGTGCCGAGCGCGAAGGTGAACAGCACGGTCAGCCAGTAGAAGAACTCGCGGCGGGTCGTGACGATCGTGTGGATCGACAGCGTCCGCTCGAAGCCGTACCAGACCGCGAACGTCGCGATCAGCGCGATCGAGAACGCGATCGTGCTCGTCGTGAGGCTGACGCCGAGGTTCTCGACCATGTTGTCGGTGATGAGCGTCCCGACGACGCTGATCCAGACGACCGCCCACCAGTAGACCGCGGGCACGTACTTGTTGAGGCGAAACTGGAAGAACAGCGAGACGACCAGGACGCCGCTCATCGCCCATGTCGTGTTGCTCAGGCCGAAGCCCAGGGTGTCGTTGAGGTAGTCGGCGAACGTCTCGCCCACCGTCGTGCACAGGATCTTGATGATCCAGAAGTAGACCGTGACTTCCGGGACCTTGTTGAGCATGCGCGCGGCGCCGGAACGGCTGCGGGGCGCGGCGGCGGAGCTGATGACACCCATGCCTCGCAGTATTTACAGGCAGCCTGAAGACCTCCTGACTGCTTCGCCGGGCCTGCCCAAGACGTCCGGCGACAGCCCGGTCAGGTCGTGCCGGGCGTCGTCCCGGCCTCCCCGCCCGCGAGGCGCTCGGCCTCCTCGCGCCCGGGGTGATCGGGCGGAAGATCGTGCGGGCTGATCTCGTCGTGCGCCTCCGGCGTGTCGCCCAGCGGCGTCTCGTCGTCGGGCGTCAGCGGGCCGAGCGGCTCGTCGGCGGCGTCGTCGTGCGGCGGGGCCTCGTGGCCTTCGTCGTCGCCTTCGCGCTCGGTCTGCATGCTCATCTCGCCTCCTGGAAGTGGTCGCTGGGCGCAGGGTTGCCCGCCCGCGGCGGCGGGTACGCGGCATTCGCCGTGCGCAGCGAGCCCACCACAGAGCTCTGAGGCCGTCGTGACCGGCGCTGCGGACACGCGCGGTCCCTACCAGCAGCTCGCCTCGCTCTACCTCCCGATCGCCGCCGTCGTCTTCGTGCTCGTCGCGCTGGCGCTCGTGGTGGTCGCGGTGCGCTTCCGCGCCCGGCCGGGGCGCACGCCCTCCGCGCGGCAGTCGATGGCCCCGCTTGAGATCGGCTACGCGGTGGCGCTGGCGATCGTCGCGGCGCTGCTGCTCTGGCGCTCCTTCGAGGCGATGTCCGACAGCGACCCGGTGGTCGCGCGCGCGGCCCCGGCGCCGGGCGCGGGACCGGCCGGCCTGACGATCGGGATCGTCGCATCGCGCTGGAACTGGCGCCTGGCGTACCCCGGCGGCGTCGTGCAGACCGGCGGCGCGCCGCCCCGCGCGGCCACGCTCGTGGTCCCCGCGGGCGAGCCCGTGCGCTTCCGCCTGACCTCGCGCGACGTCGTGCACGCGCTCTGGGTGCCCGAGCTGCGCGCGAAGTACGACGCCGTTCCCGGCTACACGAACGTCTTCGACCTGCGCTTCGCCCTCGGCGCCGACTACAGCACCACGCGCTGTTCGGAGTTCTGCGGCGACCTGCACGACCAGATGCTCCTGCACGTCGACGTCCGCACGCCGGGCGCGTTCGCCACCTGGCTGCGCGCTCGCCAGGGAGCGCTCGCGCAATGATCGGCGCCTTCCTCTCGACCGACCACAAGGTCGTCGCGATCCGGGCCGGCGTCGTCGCGGCGATCTTCTTCGCCGGCGCGGGCGTGCTCGCGCTGCTCATGCGCGCCGAGCTCGCGCGGCCGGGGCTGCAGGTCGTCTCGCGAGCCGGCTACACGCAGCTGTTCACGATGCACGGCTCGACGATGATCTTCCTCGTCGTCATCCCGGTCGCGCTCGCGTTCTGCCTGTACCTCGTGCCGCTGCAGGTCGGCTCCCAGCAGGTCAGCGGGGCGCGCTGGGCGTTCGCGGGCCAGTGGCTCTTCGCGCTCGGCGGGATCGTGATGTGGACGGGCTGGCTGACCCGCGAGGGCGCCGGGCGCGCCGGCTGGTACGCCTACGACCCGCTCGCGCGCACGCCCGCGACGCCCGGCCCCGGCATGGACCTCTGGCTGTGCGGCGCGATCATGGCCACGCTCGGCGCGATCCTCGTCGCCGGGGCGGTGCTCACGACGATCGTGCGCCGCCGCGCGCCGGGGATGACGATGCTGCGCCTGCCGGTCTTCACCTGGACGGCACTCGCCAGCTGCCTGCTCGTCGTCTTCGCCTTCCCGTCGCTGGTCGTCGCGTTCGGGCTGCTGCTCGCCGAGCGCCACGGCGCCCGGATCCTGGACCCGATCGCCTACCAGCACCTCTTCTGGTTCTACGGGCACCCGGCCGTCTACGTCATGTTCTTCCCGTTCGTCGGGATGGTCGCCGAGACGGCCTCGGTCCTCAGCGACCGCCGCTTCTTCGGCTACCGCGCGTTCGTCCTGGCGCTGCTGGCGTTCACCGCACTGTCGATGAGCGCCTGGGCGCATCACATGTTCACCACCGGCGCCGTGCCCAGCCGGCTGTTCGCCCTCACGTCGACGGCGCTGATCCTGCCGGCGGGGATCGAGTACTTCGACACGATCGCGACGCTCTGGCGCGGCGCGGTGCGCTTCAACACGGCGATGCTCTTCGTCTTCGGCTTCCTGCTGCAGTTCCTCGTCGGCGGCATGAGCGGCATCTTCGTCGCCTCGCCGGTCCTGGACTACCACGCGCAGGACTCCTACATCGTCGTCGCGCACTTTCACTACACGCTGTTCGCGGGCAGCATGTTCGGGCTCTTCGCCGGGCTGTACCTCTACTGGCCCAAGCTCACCGGCCGATATCTGTCCGAGCGGCTCGGGCGGGTGCACTTCGCGCTGCTCGTCGTCGGCACGAACCTGACGTTCTTGCCGATGTTCTTCCTCGGCGAGCAGGGCATGGCGCGGCGCCTGGCCGACTACCCCGATCGCGCGGGATGGGGCGCGCTGAACCTCGCCTCGTCGGTCGGCGCGGGCTTCATCGCGCTCGGGACGCTGCTGTTCTGCGTCAGCGTCGCGCTGAGCTTCCTGCGCGCGCGCAGCGCCCCCGCGGACGCCTGGGGCACCGGGATGTCGCTCGAGTGGGCGACGAGCTCGCCGCCGCCGCCGCACAACTTCGACGCCCTCCCCCCCGTGCGCTCCTACGCCCCGCTGTACGACCTGCGCCACCCGGGCGGGGCGCCGACGGCGCCGCCGGCGCACCCGGCCGGCCCGCGCCCGCAGGGGGCGAGCGCATGAAGAGCGCCGCGATCCCGCTCGCCGGCTGGGGCGCGCTCGTCGTCGCGATCGCGATCTTCGGCGCGGCGCAGTACGAGCTCGGCCGATTGCCCACGCTGCTGCTCGCGGGCGCCGGCGCGGGCGCGATCGCCGCGGGCGCGGCGGCGG
>JAXDFS010000133.1:0-3044 GCA_034665465.1 Solirubrobacteraceae bacterium | reverse complement strand
CGACGTGGACGAGGAAGTCGACGACCTCGCGGCCGAACTCCCGCGGAGCCTCGGTGTGCAGCGCCACGACCCCGATCGCCTCGCCGTCGCGGTCCAGCAGCGGCACCGCGATCATCGACTGGAAGCGCTCCTCCTGCAGTTCGGCGACGAGCTTCGTGCGCGGGTCCTGCAGCGCGTTCTCGCGGATGAAGGCCGGTGTGCGGCGGGTCGCCACCCAGCCGCAGAGGCCCTCGTCGAGGCCGAGCACGGTCCGGTCGACCGCGTGGGCGAACACCGTCGAGGCGGCACGCATGCGCAGCAGGTCGCCCTCGCGGAGGTAGATGAAGCAGGCGTGGCAGGCGGTCGCATCGGTCAGCAGCGAGACGATCGCCGGCAGGACACGGTCGAGGCTGGGTCCCTGGGCGACCGCGCCGATGACGGCGTACAGCTGCTCGGGACCGAGCGCGACGGCTGGATCGGAGGTCGCCGGCATGCCCGCCCACGGTAGGCCCCGAGTGGACCATGTGTACATGGACTGGGGGGCGAAGATGCGCGGATTGGCCATGGCCTGTGTGGCGATGTGACGCGAGGATCGTCCGATGTGCGGCATCGCCGGCTTCTTCGCCAAGACCGAGGCCGCCCGGCAGGGCCTCGGCGACTGCGTCGCGGACATGCTCGGGCAGCTCGGCGGCCGCGGACCGGACTCGGCGGGGGTCGCGGTCTACCGCGACGAGGTTGCGCCCGGCACGGCGAAGCTGTCGCTGCTGGACCCGTCCGGAAAAGTCAGGGACTGGAGCGGTTTCGGCGACGTGCTGTGGGACCGCGGCGACCAGGCCGTCGTCGGCGTCGACGCCGATCCCGAGCAGGCGCGCGTCGACGTCCTCGCCCGTCATCCGCAGCTGCTCGTCCTCAGCGCGGGGACGGCGATCGAGACGGTCAAGCGGACGGGGCCCCCTGACCGCCTGATCGCCGATGCCGGGCTGCGCGGGATGCGCGCGACCCATGCGATCGGCCACACGCGCATGGCGACCGAGAGCCGCGTGAGCACCGAGCACTCCCACCCCTTCTCCACCGGCGCGGACCTGTGCCTCGTGCACAACGGCTCGCTGTCGAACCACAACAGCGTGCGCCGCCGGCTGCGCCGGGAGGGCGTGTCGTTTCAGACCGACAACGACTCCGAGGTCGCCGCCGGCTACCTGACCTGGCGCCTGCGCCAGGGCGACGCCCTCGAGGCCGCGCTGCACGGAGCGCTGCGCGACCTCGACGGCTTCTTCACGTTCGCCGTCGGCACGCGGGACGGCTTCGCGGTCCTGCGCGACGCCGTCGCCTGCAAGCCCGCGGTGCTCGCCGAGACCGACGACTGGGTGGCGATGGCGTCCGAGCATCGCGCGCTCGCGGTCCTGCCCGGTGCGCAGGACGCCACGGTCTGGGAGCCCGAGCCCGCGCAGGTGTACAGCTGGAGCCGCGAGCCGGTGCCCGCGTGACGCTCGCCGAGGTCACCGGCGTCGCGACCGCCGACCTCGAGACCGTGTCGGTGCGCGAGCTCAACGCCGAGCTGCACCGGGCGGCGGACGGGGCGCGCCACCGCGTCCGCAACCCGGCCGGCCGCCACGCGATCGCGGCCGGCCTCGACGCCGCCATCGAGGTCTGGATCGAGGGCTCGGTGGGCTACTACTGCGCCGGCTGCAACCAGCACGCGACGGTGCGCGTGCACGGGACGTGCGGCGTCGGAGTGGCCGAGAACATGATGAGCGGCCTCGTGGAGGTCGCCGGCGACGCCGGCCAGTCGGCGGCCGCCACCGCTCACGGCGGGATGCTCGTCGTGCGAGGCGACGCCGCCGCGCGCTGTGCGATCTCGCTGAAGGGCGCCGACGTGGTCGTCGCGGGGTCGGTCGGCCACGCCTCGGGATTCATGGCGCAGTCCGGGCGCATGGTCGTCTGCGGAGACGCCGGCGAGGCGCTGGGCGACTCGCTCTACGAGGCGCGGTTGTACGTCGCCGGCGCGGTCGCCTCGCTGGGAGCCGACTGCGTCGAGAAGGAGCTGCGCGCCGAGCATCGCTCCGAGCTCGAGGAGCTGCTGGCTGCCGCCGGTGTCGACGCCGACGTCACGGCCTTCCGCCGCTACGGCTCGGCGCGGCGCCTGTATCACTTCCACGCGCAGGGCAGCGCGGCCGCATGATCCCGCTCGTCCCGCGCGAGTCGGCGACGTTCGATGCCGCCACGATCTCCGAGATCCAGCGGGCCGCCGACGAGGGGATCTGCGCGATCCGCGGCGCCGGCGCCAAGCGACGCGTTCCCAACTTCGACGACCTGCTGTTCCTCGGGGCGAGCATGTCGCGCTACCCCCTCGAGGGCTACCGCGAGGCCTGCGGTACGAACGTCACCCTCGGCGGCCATCGCGGGGCGCGCCCGATCGAGCTCGACATCCCGATCACGATCGCCGGCATGAGCTTCGGCGCGCTGAGCGCGCAGGCCAAGGAGGCGCTGGGCCGCGGCGCGAGGATGGCCGGGACGAGCACGACGACCGGCGACGGCGGGATGACGCCCGAGGAGCGCGAGGCGTCCTCCAAGCTCGTCTATCAGCTGCTGCCGTCGCGCTACGGCATGAACCCGGACGACCTGCGCCGCGCCGACGCGATCGAGATCGTGCTCGGACAGGGCGCCAAGCCCGGCGGCGGCGGGCTGCTGCTGGGGCAGAAGATCTCAGAGCGCGTGGCCCGGATGCGCGACCTGCCGGCCGGGATCGACCAGCGCAGCGCCTGCCGTCATCCCGACTGGACCGGGCCCGACGACCTGGCGATCAAGATCGAGGAGCTGCGGGAGATCACCGACTGGCAGCTGCCGATCTTTATCAAGATCGGCGCGTCGCGGCCGTTCTATGACGTCTCCCTGGCCGTCAAGGCGGGCGCCGACGTCGTCGTCCTGGACGGCATGCAGGGCGGCACGGCCGCGACCCAGGACGTCTTCATCGAGCACGTCGGCATCCCGCTGCTCGCGGCGATCGCGCCTGCCGTGCAGGCGCTGCAGGAGCTCGGCGTCCACCGCGAGGTGCAGCTCGTCGTCAG
>JAXDFS010000132.1:0-3259 GCA_034665465.1 Solirubrobacteraceae bacterium | reverse complement strand
TTCTTGTCCGGGCCGATGACGAAGACGTTGCGGACCGTCTGGTTCATGGCGGGCGTGCGCTCGGTCGGGTCGCCCTCGACGTCGGCGGGCAGCATGCCGTAGAGCTTGGCCACGTTGAAGTCCGAGTCGCCGATGAGCGGGTAGTTCGGCGCCGTGCCCTGGGATTCGCCGATCTCCTTCGACCACTTCTCGTGGTTGTCGACGGGGTCGACGGAGAGGCCGATGATCTTCACGCCGCGGCGCGCGAACTCGGGCTCGATGCTGGCCATGTAGCCCAGCTCGGTGGTGCACACCGGCGTGAAGTTGCGCGGGTGCGAGAACAGGACCGCCCAAGAGTCGCCGAGCCACTCGTGGAAGCTGATCGGGCCTTCGGTGGTCTCTGCTTCGAAGTCGGGGGCGGTGTCGCCCAGATTGAGAGCCATGCAAGTTCCTCCTGGTCGTCTAGATGCGGTAATCCCTACCCGCATTTATACCTTTGCGTGCGAATGGCGCGCGGACCCAAGCCGTGCGAGCGCCCTTCAGCCCCTACGGCTGCGGGCGCACGGCGATCGTCATGCGTGTCATCGCGCAGAGCCGGCCGGCGTCGTCGGTGATCTCGACGTCCCAGATCCAGGTCGTGCGCCCGCGGTGGCGGCGCAGCGCCCGCGCGTGGATCGTCCCGTCGATGATCGGGCGCAGGAACGACGTGTTGTTCGACAGCCCCATCGCGGCGTTGCCCTCGGGCACCACCACGACGGCCGTGCCCAGCGACGCGATCACCTCGGCGATCGACGCGATGACCCCGCCGTGGACGAGCCCGAACACCTGGCGCAGCTCGTCGCGCACCGCGACCTGGGCGAGCACGAGGTCCTCGTGGACCTCCAGCACCTCGAGGCCGTAGAGCGCGTCGAAGCCTCCGGGAGGCGGGAAATCGGACGGCTGATCCATGGGCGCAGGACCCTAACGGCGGCGCCGTCCCGGCGCGGAGGCGCTCCGCGACGCCGCCTCGCCCGCCCGGCCGCGGTGGTCGACCGCCGTCCTGGCGACCGACTAGGGTTGGCGCTCGGATGGGATCGATCGAGAGCCTCAACGACGGGCAGCGCGCCGTCCTGCAGCTGCTGCTGCGCCAGGGGAAGTCCTACGACGACATCGCCGCCCTCCTGCGCAGTGACCCGGGATCGATCCGCCGCCGCGCGCAGGGCGCCGTCGAGGCGCTCGGGCCCGAGAACGCCGGGGTCTCCGCCGATCGCCGCCGTGAGATCGCCGACTACCTCCTCGGCCAGCAGTCCATCTCCGGGCGCGCCGCGACGCGCGAGTACCTCGAGGCGTCCGCCGACGGCCGCGGCTGGGCTCGCTCGACGGCCGCCGCGCTGGCGCCGCTGGCCGCCGAGGACGCGCTGCCCGACATCCCGGCCGAGCGCGAGGAGGTCGCCGAGGCATTCGACGCCCTCGAGGCCCGCACCGCCCGCCAGGAGGAGGTCGAGCGCAACGCCAAGCGCGGCGGCTGGCTGATCTCCGCCGGCCTCGGGCTCGTGCTCGCGCTGATCATCATCGGAGTCGTCGCGCTCGTCAGCAGCGGCGGCGGCGACAGCCCCAAGAAGACCGCGGCCTCGACCACCCCGGCGGCCACGACGCCGGCCGCGACCACGCCGGCCGGTGGCACCGCGACGACCGGCGGCACGACGACCGTTCCCGGCAACCCCGTGATCCTCGCGCAGGGCGTGCTGCGTCCGCCCGCGGGCAGCGGCTCGACCGCCAGCGGCCAGGTCGCGATCGTCCGCTTCGACCAGGGCCCGCGCTTCCGCCTCGCCCTGACGGCCAAGAACATCCCGCCCAGCAGTACCAGCGGCTCGGCGTACGGCGTCTGGTTCTACACCTCCAAGAAGGCCGCGCTGTTCCTCGGCTTCCCGGACAAGGTGGTCGGCGCGAACGGCAAGCTCGACACGGTCGCCGACCTCAACCCCAACACGCCCAACTTCAAGGAGGTGCTGCTCACCAGCGAGCGCAGCAACGCCCCCAAGACCCCCGGCGCCGTCGTGCTGCGCGCCAAGCTGGTGATCGCGACGCCGGCCCAGGCCCAGGCGCAGGCCCAGGGAGGCGCGCAGTCGACCACCCCTGCGCCCGCGACTACCGTCCCCGGGGGCTGACGAGCGCCTCGAGGCCGTCCAGCGCCTCGTCGAGCTGGCGCCGCGCCGCCGAGCGCACCATGAAGGACCCCAGCAGCGCCAGCCCGCGCGGGCGCTGCGCCAGCGAGATCGCGACGCGGGTGCCGTCGCCGTCGGGCTCCAGGCGGATCTCGGTCTCCGAGCGCGCGAGGATCCGCTCGAAGGGCGTGCCCGTGACCTGCTGCGCCCAGGCGCGCAGGCTCGGCGCGCTCGAGCTCACGACGCGGAAGTCCGCGCGCACCGGCCGGCCCTTCGTCGTGCGCAGGACCTCGGTGAAGCCCTCGTCGTCGACGCTCTCCACGCGCGTCACGCGCGGCCACCAGCGCGGCAGGTGGTGCGCGTCGCCGACGACCGTCCACAGCTCCTGCGGGGACGCGCCCAGCGTCCGCGAGCGACGGACCGTCGCCATGCCCGCGTCCTACTCCGCGTCGTAGCGGATCAGCGCGCGCGTCTCGTGCGGCGCGAGACGCTCGCGGCCCCCGAGGAACGCCAGCTCGATGACGAACACGCAGCCGACGACCTCGCCCCCGAGCTGCGCGACGAGCTCGCACAGCGCGCGAGCGGTCCCGCCCGTCGCCAGCAGGTCGTCGTGGACGAGCACGCGGGCGCCGGCCTGGAAGGAGTCGGCGTGCAGCTCGAGGCTATCGGCGCCGTACTCCAGCGAGTAGTCGGCGCTGACGGTGTCATGCGGCAGGCTGCCCGGCTTGCGGGCCAGGACGAAGCCCGCGCCGAGCTCGCGCGCAAGGGCGGGGCCGAGCAGGAAGCCGCGCGCCTCGGGGCCGATGACGATGTCGGGGCTGAGGTCGCGCGTCGCATCGACGAGCCCGCGGACCGCGAGGTCGAGGCCCTCGGCGCTTGCCAGCAGCGGCGTGATGTCGCGAAAGACGATTCCCGGCTTGGGGAAGTCGGGGATCGAGCGGATGTAGCTCTCGAGCTCGGGCGCCTCGGTGGACATGGGCGGCTCAGCCGGCGATCTTGCGCAGGTCGCGGATGAGCAGCAGGTGCTTGAGGTGCGAGGCGACCGCCGCCAGGTTCTCCAGGGCCTCCAGCGCCTCCTTGCGGCGCTCGGGATTGCGCGAGCGAAGGGCCGGGGCGAGGATCTGCTGCAGCAGCGC
>JAXDFS010000131.1:0-11408 GCA_034665465.1 Solirubrobacteraceae bacterium | reverse complement strand
GGTCCTTGCCGGAGACGTCCTTGGCCTGCTTGCCGATGTGCCGGACGACGTCGTCGACCGCACGCTCGATGCCGCGCTTGAGCGCGAGCGGGTTGGCGCCGGCCGTGACGTTCTTCAGGCCCGAGCGAACGATCTGCTGGGCGAGCACCGTGGCCGTCGTCGTACCGTCGCCGGCGACGTCGTTGGTCGCCGTGGCGACCTCGCGCACGAGCTGCGCGCCCTGGTTCTGGAAGACGTCCTCGACCTCGATCTCACGAGCGATGGTGACACCGTCGTTCGTGATCGTGGGGGCGCCGAACTTCTTGTCGAGGACGACGTAGCGGCCCTTGGGGCCGAGCGTGACCTTGACGGCGTTGGCGACCGCGTCGACCCCGGCCTGCAGGGCGTTGCGTGCGTCCACGTCGTAGAGCAGTTCCTTATGAGGCATGAATTCTCCTAAAGCCTTTAGAGGATCTTGGCGAGAACGTCGGACTCGCGGAGCACGAGCAGCTCCTCGCCATCGACCTTGATTTCCGTGCCGCCGTACTTCGAGTAGAGGACCTCGTCGCCCTCGGCGACGTCGAGCGGGATGCGCTTGTCGCCATCCTCGTCGAACTTGCCCTCGCCGACGGCGATGACCATGCCCTTCTGGGGCTTTTCCTTGGCGGTGTCGGGAAGGACGAGTCCACTCGCGGTGGTCTCCTCCTCTTCGATCGCCCGCACGATGAGACGATCGCCCAGGGGCTTGAGCTTCATGTTCTGTGACCTCCAGAGATTGGCTGGTTTGGCACTCGCACGGTCAGAGTGCCAACGCTTTGCAGACCATAGCGCAATTGGCACTCTAGGTCGACGAGTGCCAAGGGACGGGCGATCCTGCAGGGGCACAGGACCCCGGGGGCGTCAGTTCTGGGCGCCGCCGATGCCGTGCAGGCGCTCGGTGACCGACGGCGGGTTCTCCACGATCTGGGAGAAGCGCACGACCGTGACCGTGTCCTCGAGCGTGACGTCGCGCCCGTAGATCTGCTCGAGGAAGTGGATCATCTCGTCGGTGCGGCGGAACTCGGGGTTGTCGTGCTCGATGTCGCGCGGCGAGAGCTCCTTGACGCGCTTGACCTCGACCGTGTCGATGACGGCCATGAAGACCTTCTCGCGGGGCGAGTGCTGGTAGCCGATCGTCACGAGGACCGCCTGGTTCTTCTGATACTTGTGCGACTTGTCGCCGAGGCGGATCGTGGCCGTCTTGCGCCCCCGCTTGAGCTGGTCGGCGAAGATCGTCGAGTAGAAGTTCAGAACCTGCACAGGCGGCAGGTTACTGCCCGCGCTGCAACCGTGACAGCGCCTCGCGCACCATCCGGCGCTCGCCGTCGTAGGTGAGCGCTCCCATGGCCTCCTCGGCCGGGATCCAGCGGGCCGCCTCGACCTCGTGGTCGTGGTCGGCGACGTCGCCGGAGACGTAGCGCAGGAGGAAGAACTCGACGACCTTGGCGATCCGCCTGCCACCCCGCTGGTACCAGTAGCGCACCTCGCCGAGGGACTCGACGAGCTCGGCATCCACGCCCGCCTCCTCGCGCACCTCGCGCAGCGCGGCCTGCACGGCAGACTCGCTGCCGTCGGGGTGGCCCTTGGGCAGCGCCAGCACGCGCGAGCCGTCCGCCGCGCGCCTGGTCGGGACGATCACGACGATCTCGTGGTGGGCATTGAACACGACGCCGCCGGCCGAGAACTCGGAGGCCGACATCAGTAGACGTAGCGCTCCAGCGCACGCGGATCGTGGACGGTGACGCGGCCGCGCCCCTGGGTGACGATGCCGGCCCGCTCCAGGACGGCGAGGAAGCGGCTGGCCGACTCGCGCGAGGAGCCGGCCAGCTGGGCGACGTCGGCCTGCGTGACGACGACGAGCACGTCGCTGGCGTTCGCCCCCTCGGCCTGGGCCTGGATCACGAGCCGGCCCAGCACGCCGGCGACGCGGCTCTGGACGGTCTGGAAGGACTGCCGCGCGATGCGCTCGTTGGCCTCGCGCAGGCGGCGGCCGAGCGCGATGACGAGCTTCACCGCGATGTCGGGGTGCTCGCGCAGCAACCGGCGCATGTCGGGGCCGAGCACGGCCACCGCATCGACGTTGTCGAGCGACTCGACGGTCGCCGAGCGCCTCTCGTCGTCGAACATCGCCAGCTCGCCGAAGATGTCGCCGGGGCCGAAGTGGGCGAGCGTCAGCGTGCGGCCGTCGGCGTGGGCGCGGATGGCGCGCGCGTGGCCGTTGCGCACGATGTAGCACGTGTCGCTGGCGTCGCCCTCGCGGAAGATGACCTGCCCGGGCTCGAACGAGCGCGGCACGCTGACTGCGGCGACGCGGGTCAGCTCACGCGGCCCGAGCGTCGCGAACACCGGCACCCGTGCGAGCAGGTCGGTGGGGTGCTCGGTGGTGCCCATGCGTGAGCAATAGCACACAAGGACGCCGCCACTGCGGCTTTGGCATCAAGCCGGATCCAGCGCCCGCTCGCGGCCGCGGCGGCGCAGGCCGCGAGCCGTGAGCGCGATCGCGAGCCCGAGCAGCCCGAGCGGCACCGCGATCGCGAGCGTCACGAGGGCGACCCCGGCCATGACCTCGAGCACGCGCAGCGCGTCGCGGGCGGCGTCGCCGGGCGACCAGTGGCCGCTGCCGGTGGCGCCCCCGCCGCTGCCCTTGACGCCGCGGACCGTGAGGCTGACGTGCGACAGGTCGGCGCGCCGGCGCAGCGCCGCGAGGTCGCCGTCGAGGCGGCTGATCGTGCTGCGCACGTCGCGCAGGCGGGCGCGCAGGCTGTCGAGCTGGGCCTTCGTCGTGGCGCGCCCCAGCGCGCGCAGCAGGCCGCGGCGCTCGGCGCGGGCATCCGACAGGCGGTCCTGCGCGGAGGTGAAGGAGCCGGTGATGTCCTCGAGGCTCTGGTGGCGCTCGGCGACATGGCCGAGCTTTGAGAGCGCCGCGAGCGCCTCGTCGAGGCGCGCGGTGGGGATGCGAAGGTCGAAGGTTCCCTCGCCGCCGGCCTGGTCGTCGCTGCCGATCGAGGAGGAGGCGACGATGCCGTCGAAGCGGTCGACCGTGCGGATGACGTCGTCGGAGGTGGCGGCGACCTTGTCTTCGGGCGTCTCGAGCACGAGCTCGGCAGCGCGCTGCACCTTGCGCGGCGCGCTGGACTTCGCGACCGGCGGCTGCGCGGCAAAGGACGGCCTGGACGCCGGCGCCGCCGCGACCGCGGCCGGTGCGGTGAGGGTGTCGCGCGCGGCCGGCGCCGGCGTGGCGCTGCGCTGCGGAGCGGCCTCGGACTGCGCGGTGGCGCCGCCGGCGCTGTTGCCGGCGGGGGCCGGCTTCGCGGCGGGAGCGCTGTCGGCGAGGCCTCGGACCGGGGTGTCGCTGCCGCTCTGCCCGAGGGCGACGACGAGCGCGATCAGGGCCGCGGCGAGGACGCCGGCGGCGGGCAGCAGCACCCAGCGCCGCGGGCGGCGCAGTCGCGGGCGCTCGGCGGGATCGGGGAAGCCGTCGGCGACGTCGCGCTCCAGGCGCGCCGCGAAGCCGGGGCTCATCTGCGGAGCTGTGGCGCGGAGGTCGTACACGAGCTCCTCGAGCTCGCGCAGGTCCGGTGCAACGCGCTCGCCGGCCAGCGCGCGCTCGAGTGCGTCGAGCTCGCGGGCCTCGTCGGGCGTCAGCGGATCACGATGGCGCATGGCAGGCCTCCCTCAGCTTGGTGACGGCTCGGTGGACGCGGGTGCCGGCGTTGGACTCGCTCGTCCCGAGCACCGCGGCGAGCTCGGCGTTGGACAGGCCGCCGTGGAACTTCAGCGCGACGATCTCGCGCTCGCGCGGGGGCAGCGCGGCGAGCGCCGCCCGGACGGTCGTGCGGCGCGCGGCCAGCTCGGCCTCCTCGTCGGGCGCCGCGGTCGTCTCGTCGGGCAGCTCGCCGAGCAGCGGCGCCGCGCGGCGGCGGCGGCGCAGCTCGTCAAGCGCGGCGTTGCGGGCGATGCCGAACAGCCAGCCGCGCTGCGAGCCGCGACCGGAGTCGAAGCTCGACCGCCGGCGGTAGGCGCGCTCGAAGGCGAGCGCCGTGACGTCCTCGGCGGAGGCGTCGTCGCCGAGCAGCGTGCGCACGTACGCGTAGAGATCGCGCGCGCTGTCGCGGTAGAGCGCATCGAAGCTCTGGGTCGACGTGTTCAGTGGATCAGCCATGGTCAGCGCTGCGCTCATGCGACTACTACGCCGCCCCGCCGAGATCATCACGGCTCGCCGGGCTGTGGGCGCATTCGTGCTCGCGGCGGCGATCGCGCCGATCGCGGCCGCCGACGCGCAGTCGTCGTCGGACGACTCCCGGCGCCTGTGGGCGACGGTCAACGTCTGCGACACCGAGCGCTGGCCGGACACGATCGGCATCCGCGGGTCGATGCCCGGCTCGGGCGACGACCGCGGGACGCTGTGGATGCGCTTCCAGGTGCAGTTCCAGTCCCCTGACGACGGCCTCTGGCACAACGTCCCCGAGGGCGGCGACTCGGGCTTCGTGCTCGCCGGCTCGGGGCGCGCGAAGGCGCGCCAGGCGGGCCGCTCGTTTCGCATCTCGCCGAAGAAGGGCGAGCAGGTGCTGCTGCGCGGCCGGGTCTCCTTCGAGTGGCGCCTGAAGGACGTGGTGACGCGCAGCGCGAGCATGCGCACCGCCAAGGGCCACCGCTCCAGCGCCGGCTCCGACCCGCCGGGCTACACCGCCTCGACCTGCACCGTCACGCCGGACTCCTAGTCCATCTCGCTCGGGCGCGCCTTCAGCCTCGACAATGGCGAATAGTGCCCGCTATCCGAGCACTATTCGCCACGCGCTGGGGCGCCGTGGCGATCCGGGCCAGCTCCCTTATCGATGCAGTTCGTCCCGCACGCCAGCCTCACACCCCGAACAACCGCGGGTCGTTGGAGATCACGCCGCTGACACCCATGCGCTCGAGGTCGGCGATGCGCGCGGCGTCGTCGACCGTCCACACGTAGAGCTCGCCGCCGGCGCGCGTGACCGCCCTCGCGAGCGCGGGGGTCACCAGGCGCCAGTGCGCCATCAGCGCCTCGATCTCGCCCCGGCGGATGCGGTTGGCGGCGACGCCGGGCAGGGCGCGGCGGACGTACTGCAGGATCGCGATCGCCGGCAGCACCGTGAGCGGGTTGCGCAGCGGGTCGCGGCGGATCCGCGGGACCGACCAGCCGAGGCGGATCTGCGGGTGGCGCTCGCGCAGGAGGGCGAGCGAGGCCTCCTCCATCGTCGAGATGATCGTGCGCTGCGTGAGGCCATGGCGCTCGAGCGCGACCGCCACGCGCTCCTCGTAGCCGGCGAGCTTGAGGTCCAAGTCGATCTCGATCCCGTCGTAGGCGACGCCCGCGAAATGCGCGAGGCCCTCCTCGAGCGTGTGCGGCGTGCGCGCGGCGGCGTCTTCCCAGTCGTGCGCGAGCAGCAGCTCGCCGGTGCCGTCGGGGTGCTCGGAGATGACGTCGAACTCGATCATGTCGACGCCGTGGCCGAGCGCCGCCTCGAAGGAGGCGAACGTGTTGCCGGGCACGATGTGATGCGCCCCCTTGTGGCCCACCCGCCGCATGGTGCTCACGTCTGGCACCCCGTGCACCAGTACGTGATGCGGTTGTCGTCGCCCTGCCCGCGGCTGGAGACGAGGGTGCCGCAGCGCGGGCACGGGCGCCCGGCGCGGCCGTAGATCCGGCGGTGTGCGTCCTGCATGCCGTCCAGCGCCGACTGCTGCATGCCCGGCCGCGTGGCGCGGACGACCGCGAGCGCCTCGTCGTCGCTGACGGCGCCGGCCGGCCGCCACGGGTCGATCCCGGCGGCGAAGCAGCCCTCGCACTTCCACAGATTGCCGATCCCGGCGATCGTGCGCTGGTCGATCAGCGCGTCTCCGATCGGGCGCGCGGGGTCGTCCTGGCGCAGCCGGCGCAGGAACCCCGGCTCGTCGAGCTCCGGCGCGAGGATGTCCGGGCCCAGTTGCGCGAGGCGGCGGTCAAAGCGCGTGCGCGACTCGGTGAGCAGCTCGAGCACCGGCCCGTCGAACTGCACCACCTCGCCCGCGTCGGTGCGCAGGACGAGCCACGCCCGGTGCACGCCGCGCCGCCAGCGCTGCCCCTGCCGGTAGGTGCCCCAGGAGCCCGTCATGCGCAGATGCGAGTGGATCGTCAGGTCGTCCTCGAAGCGGACGAAGAGGTGCTTGCCGTGGGCGCCGACGCTCGTGACGGCCCGGCCGGCGAGCCTCTGCGGCCAGCGCTCGCCGCGCAGGCGCGGGCTCGGGTGGCTGATCTCCGGCACCCGGCCCTCGACGAGCGGGCGGATGCGCCGGGCCGCGTAGTGGATCGTGTCGCCCTCGGGCATCGGTCGCTCTAGCGTAGAAGGCCGTGAAGGAGCTCGAGCGCATCGTCGGGCCGGCGCACGTCACGCGCGGGGCGGTCGTCGGCGACGTCGCGGTCCCGGGCCGCGCCGCCACGCTCGTGAGCCCGGGCAGTGCCGAGGAGGTCGCGGCCGTCGTCGCCTGGTGCTACGCGCACGACGTGGCGATGGTGCCGGTCGGAGGGCGCAGCGGGCTGGCCGGCGGCGCCGCCGTGCTCGACGGCGCGGCCGTCGCGATCGCGCTGGCGCGCCTGGATGCCGTGCGCAGCTTCGAGCCCGAGCTGTGGCGCATGGAGGCCGAGGCGGGGGTCACGACGCACACGATCGCGCGCCGCGCGCGCGAGAGCGGGCTGTACTTTCCGCCCGACCCCGGCGCGGCCGAGCAGTCCCAGCTCGGCGGGACGATCGCGACGAACGCGGGCGGCCCGCACGCCTTCAAGTACGGCGTGACCGGCGACTGGGTGACGGGCCTGGAGGTCGTGCTCGCGCCGGGCGAGCTCGTGCGCGTCGGCGGGCCGGTGCGCAAGGACGTCGCCGGCTATGACCTCGCGGCGCTGCTGACGGGCTCGGAGGGCACGCTGGGGATCGTGACAGCCGCCTGGCTGCGGCTCGTCCCCGCGCCGGAGGCGCAGCTGCCGGTCGTCGCGTCCTACCGCGACCCCGCCGCCGGCTGCGCCGCGGTGCTGCGCGTGCTCGCCGCGGGCGTCGTGCCCGCCGCGCTGGAGTTCGTCGACGCGCGGGCGATGCAGGCGGCCGGCGACACGTTTCCCGGCACGGTGGCGCTGCGCGGCTTCGTGCTGCTCGCCGAGGCCGACGGGTCGCAGGTCGAGGCCGCGCGCGTGCGCGAGGAGCTGCTGGAGGCGATGACGCCGGAGGCCGAGCACGTCGAGGCGCCGCAGGGCCTCGCGGACGTCCGCGCGCTGTGGCGCTGGCGCGACGGCGTGTCGCTCGCCGTCACCGCCGCCCGCGGCGCGAAGCTCTCCGAGGACATCGCCGTGCCCGTCGACCGGCTCGCGGAGGCGATCGAGGAGACGATCGCGATCGGCGCGCGCCACGGCCTGGAGGCCTGCTGCTGGGGTCACGCGGGCGACGGCAACGTCCACGCGACGTTCATGCTCGAGCCCGGCGACGCGCCGCAGCGCGCCCGCGCCGATGCGGCCGCGGAAGAGCTCTTCGCGCTTGCCGTCCGGCTCGGAGGGACGGTCAGCGGCGAGCACGGGATCGGCGTGCTGAAGGCCGGCCGCCTCGCCGGCCAGTGGGCTCCGGCGGCGGTCGCGGCGCAGCGCGCGATCCGGGCGGCGCTGGATCCGAAGGGCCTCTTGAACCCTGGCAAGAAGGAGCCGTGAGTACCCTTGCCCGCGTGTCTTCACAAGTCGTACAAGCAGCGCGCTACCTGATCGCCGGGCTCAAGACCGGCGGACTGGACGAGAAGCAGGTCGACAAGCTCGTCCGCGCCGTCGGCTCCACCCAGCTCGGCGCGACACCCGAGGAATCGGCGGCGGCGCTCGCCAAGCTGTCGGAGGGCCTCGAGCTCCCCGACACGGCGAACGCCGAGATCGCCGCCCGCGTCCTGGGCGCGATGATCGAGGCCGGCCACGATCCGCAGCCCGCGCGTGGGCCGATGCTCGCGTGCCTGCGCCGCATCCTGCCGCTCTCCAACGAGCTGGCGGACGTCGTGCGCCCGCAGGTCGGCGAGCCGCCGACGGGGATGAGCGAGTACGCGGCCGGCAAGTGGGTCACGCGCCGCGCGAACGAGGCGCTGCGCCGCGCCTCCGGCACGATGCCCGAGGCGTCGGAGGCCTGGGAGCGCCTGCAGGCGATCTGGCCGGGGGCGATCGCGCTGCTGTCGGCCGACCCCGAGGGCCGCGCCGAGGCCGCCGACCTGCAGCCGCTGGCAGGCGAGCTGCAGGACGTCCACGAGGCCGCGGGCTGGCTCACCGCGATGCTCAGCGTCGTGCACGAGGCGCCGTTCGTCGCGATCGAGCCCGCGACCGGCATCGGCATCACGGGTCGCATGAGCGGCATCGTCGACAACTTCCAGCTCAACGTGCTGCTGATGGAGGCCGTGCCGTGGACCGGCAGCCGCGGGGTGGCGCGCGGCGCGGCCGCGACCGCGCGCGGCGAGGGCCCGCAGCAGACCAAGGAGACCGTCGAGGGCGTCTGGGACCTCTACAGCTATGCGGCGCTGGCGCCCGACGGCAGCTTCCCGCCCGCGCTGCCCGACGGCGACGAGGTCGACGAGACGCTGATCTGGGACGAGGGCATGCCCGCCCACATCCCGGTGCTCGACGGCCACCATGTGATCCTGCTCGCGCCGACGGCCTACGAGCGCAACTGGCGCGCCCAGCGCATGTTCGCCAACCTGCCGGCCTCGCTGGACCGCGAGGTGCTCGACGAGGCCGGCGTCGCGCAGTGGCTGGAGCGCATCCGCGCCGCTGCTGCGGCGACGCAGTCGGCCTGAGCCGAGCCCGAGCACGACGGTGTGACCTCCCGGGAAGGCGGCGGGTCGGGGTCGCTCAGATCAGGAGCTCGATGCGGACGCCGAGCGCACGATAGGTCTCGATCGCGCGTCGATCGCGCGTCGCGAGCGCGAGTCCGTGCTCGGCGGCGGCCGCGGCGACGAGCGCGTCGTAGATGCCGCCTCCGGCGATCCCGAGTGCCGCCAGCTCGGGCAGCAGGGAGGCCGCTGCCTCCGCGCCGAGGAACCGCGAGTGGGGAAAGTTCGCCGCCAGCAGGCGCGCGACAGCGGAGGGGGTGCGGCGCGCCGGAGGCGGCAGCCGCGTCAGGACGGAGAACGTCTCGAACGCCGCGT
Organism: Solirubrobacteraceae bacterium; assembly: GCA_034665465.1. Lineage (GTDB taxonomy): Bacteria > Actinomycetota > Thermoleophilia > Solirubrobacterales > Solirubrobacteraceae > CADCVQ01. Next base: position 2,228 of record JAXDFS010000131.1, on the reverse strand, counting down.
GGCCGGCGAGACCGAGCCGGCGCCTGCCGAGCGCGCCGATTGTCGTCTCGTGATGCTCGTGGTCTGCGACCGTGAGCGCGACGGCGACACTCGTGTCGACGAGCAGCTGCGGGCCACTAGCGCTGGCCGGCATCTCGCAGCGACCTGACGAACTCGTCGCCGAGCGGGGCACCGCTGGCGGCGATCACGAGCCGGCCGTCGCGTTGGTCGAGCGAGTCGACGGCGAGCGGCTCGATGCGCAGTCCCGCGCCGTCCGGTGTGATCTCGACCTCGCCTGGCTGCAGGCCGACGTGGTCGCGCAGCTGCTTCGGAATCACCAGGCGACCTGCCTTGTCGATGGTGGTACGCATCCCACAAGATTACCATCCTGGTGGTTCTGGCCCTTCTCTCGCTTCTGGATGGGCTGAGATCGGCGCCGACGCGGATGTGTGCGTCGGTGACGACCGGCTGCGGTGACTCTGGTGGCTGCGGGTGCTGCCGGCGTTTGCGAACGGCAGCGATAAGCGGGACGGGCCGTGAGCCGGTCGCGATCGCGGGGGGGTGGGTCGAATTTCCGGGTCAGAGACCGGGTTATTCGACACACCTCGGGCGCAGACCCAGGTGGCCCGGAGCACCCCTCCTTTATCGCTGCCGTTCGCCAGCGCCCGGCGCCCAAACCGCCATGCGAGCCACCACCCGTCTGACTGTCGCGTGCGGTCAGCGCCGAGCGTCCTGCCTACCGGTCGTCGTGCGACCAGAATCCACGACCGCCCGCGCCCGCGCCCGCGCCGGCGCAGAGCACCCGGGACGCCCGCTCACCCGACCGATTTGAGCCCACGAAGAAGCGAGAGGGGGAGCCTGGCTAAGGCAGGGGCCCGCTGTAGACGGTGAAGGCGGGGCCCTGCGGCCCGGCCTTCGGGCCGCCGACGATCGTGACCAGCAGATGCGACCCGGCCTGCGCGAGCGAGAGCACGGGCTTGCCCAGCGGTGCAGGCCAGTGCCACTCGCGCCCGCTGCGCAGTGAGCGGGCGTGGATCGTGTCGCCCTGCACCCACGCGACGGCGCGCGTCCCCAACGACACGCCGGCCAGCCTGCTCGTCGTCTCGAGCGTGATCGCGCGGCTGTGGCAGCGCTCGAGCACGAGGCGGCGGCGTGACCCCGCCGCGCGCTCGCTGATCGCGAACGGCGGGCGGTAGGCGAAGAGCCGCTTGCGCGTCGACGGCCGCCGGATCCCGCGGCACAGCGGCCGCGTCGCGGAGTGCGCGTCGAGATCGGTGACGCGATCGGCGGCGAGCGCGGGCTCGGGCACGGCCACGCCCGTGCGCCAGTTCAGCAGGCCCGGCGTGCTGCCCCCGTGATGCAGGGTGAGGCCGAAGGCGATCCACGAGCGCCCGATGGCGCCGATCGTGAAGCCATCGCTGCCGCGGGTGAGGATCTCGGTGCCCGGGACCTCGGTGAAGGTTTGGGCGACGAGGTCGTAGACGAGCACTCGCGGGCTCGTCTGGTTGACGCGAAACGCGCACTCGACGACGACGAGCCCGGCCCCGACGCCCCGTGGCGCGCCGAACTGCGAGCCGCACGGGCCCGCCAGCGCAACGGGCCGGCGCGTGAGCGTGCGGCCGTCGACGACGACCATGCCGCCCTGCAGCGGGATGACGGCCCAGCGACCGCCGTCCGACAGCGGAGATTCGTCGTCCCCTTCGAAGACCGTCAGCGGTGGCGCAGCCCGTGCCTGCGCGCAGAAGCACACAAGGACCAGCGCCGCCAGACTGAACACGCGCCCGCTCACACGGGCTGCAACGCCCCGGCGCGCGGCGAGTTGCGCACGGGCTACGCGCTCAGCGTGAGCTTGCTCGGGCCCGCGCGGAAGCCGAGCTCGACCAGCATCGCCTCGTGCGGCGAGCCCACGACCGGCTCGCCGTCCACGCGCTCCAGCGAGAGCTTGCGCCCGCGGCCGCCGGTGACGAACTGCGCGAGCGCCTCGAAGGACGGTCGCAGCCGCGCGTCGCCGGGCTCGGCGAGGGTGACGATGCCCCGCCCGCCCTTCTCGACATAGAGCACCGGCTCGGAGCCGGCCAGGACGACGTAGGCGCCGCGCACGCGGGCCGGGCGGCGCTGCTCTGCGTCGCGCTGGGGCCAGGGCAGCGCCGCGCCGAACGGCTGCGCCGGGTCGGTCGCTGCCAGCACGAGCGGCGGCGCCTCCTCGACTGTCCGCTGCGCGCGCAGGCGCTCGACCGCCCCCGGCAGCG
>JAXDFS010000130.1:0-12426 GCA_034665465.1 Solirubrobacteraceae bacterium | reverse complement strand
CGCGATGAACGTCCTGAAGTCCGAGTGGCTGAAGCTCGTCTCGGTGCGCACGACGTGGGCGCTGCTGGGCGCGATGATCCTCATCGAGGGGCTCGCCGCCGGGCTGACGACGTCGCTCGGCGACGTCTCGGATCTGCGCAAGCGCAACGTCGCGACGCTCATCATCGGCACGCACCTGGCGATCGTCTTCATGTTCACGCTGGGCGCGCTGCTGTCGACGAACGAGTTTCGCCACGGCACCGCCAACTCGACGTTCGTCGTCACGCCCAAGCGCGAGCGCGTGATCCTCGCCAAGCTCTTCGTCGGGCTCGTCGTCGGCATCGTCGGGGCGCTGCTCTACGTCGCGGTCAACGCCGGCCTCGGGCTGTCGATCCTGTCCAATCGCGGCGTGCCGGTCGACGCCCACCAGGCCGTGAACATCTACATCGGTGTCAGCGTCGGGCTGGTCCTCGGCTGCCTGTTCGGGGTCGCGCTGGGCGCGCTGCTGCGCAACCAGATCCTCACGGTCGTCACCGGGATGGTCCTCTTCCTGCTGGCCGGCACGGCCGCGCTGTTCATCGGCAACAGCGTCGGCCAGTACTTCCCGGGCGAGTCGCTGCTGGCCCTCAACGGCACCCCGGGGGCCGACAAGACGCTGCTCAGCCAGACCAACGGCGGCCTCGTGCTGGGGGCCTATTGCGTGGTGGTCGGGATCCTCGGGATGGTCCTCACGCGCCAGCGCGAGATCACGTAGCGCGGGCGCGTGCGGTGAGCCACGACCGCGTGGATCGAGCGCTACGCCGTGTCGCGGGGCCCCTGCTCGTCGTCGTCGCCTTCGCGTCGCTGCTGCTCGCGTGGGAAGCGCTCTCGAAGCTGGGGGGCTACCAGGACAGCCCGGCGGCTGTGTACATCCTCTTCGGCGGCTTCTGGCTCGTGGTCGCCGGCGCGGCGGGCCTCGGCGCCCACCGCCTCCTGCGCCGCCGGTAGTCGCTCAGCGGTTGACCTCGCGCAGCGCCCGGTCCATGTCGCGCTTGGTCTCGCGCTCCTTGATCGCCTCGCGCTTGTCGAAGCGGTCCTTGCCCTTGGCGAGCGCGATCTCGACCTTGGCGCGGCCCTCGGAGAAGTACATCCTGGTCGGGACCAGCGTCAGCCCCTTCTCCTTCGTCTGCGCCTTGAGCTTGTCGATCTGGTTGCGCCGCAGCAGCAGCTTGCGGTCGCGCTCGGGCTCGTGGTTGTTGCGCGACGCCGGCGCGTAGGGCGGGATGTGCACGCTGACGAGGTAGACCTCGTCGTCGCGAATCAGGGCATAGCCCTCCTTCAGCTGGGCGCCGCCGTTGCGCAGGGCCTTGACCTCGGTGCCCTCGAGCACGATCCCGCACTCGAGGCGCTCGATGAGGTCGAAGCGGTAGCTCGCGTAGCGGTTGGAGGCGACATCGCCGGGAGCGACCTTGCGCTTCTTGGACTTGGCCATCGTCCACCGAGGGTAGTGCCCGCGGTCACCCGCACGTGGCGCAGCGCGCGGTACGGTCCGTGCGCATGGAGCGATTTCGGACGATCATCGAGCCGTTTCGCATCCATTCCGTCGAGCCGATCCGGATGTCCGACCGCGCCGAGCGCGAGGCGCACCTCGCGCAGGCGGCGTTCAACCTCTTCGCGCTGCGCAGCGAGGACGTGCTGATCGACCTGCTGACGGACTCCGGGACCGGTGCGATGTCGGCCGAGCAGTGGGCGAGCCTGCAGCGCGGCGACGAAAGCTACGCCGGCTCGCCGTCCTGGTTTCGCTTCCTGGCGGCGGTGCGCGAGCTGTTCGACTTCGCCCACGTCATCCCGACCCACCAGGGGCGCGCGGCCGAGAAGATCCTCTTCACGGTCCTCGGCGGCCCGGGCCGCGTCATCCCCAACAACACGCACTTCGACACGACGCGCGCGAACGTCGAGTTCTCGGGTGCCGCGGCGGTCGACCTGCCGATCGCCGCGGCGCGCACGCCGGGCGTCGAGCACCCCTTCAAGGGCAACTTGGACGTCGCGGCACTGGAGGAGCTGCTGTCGGCGCGGGCCGGCGACGTGCCGGTCGTCTTCGTCACCGTGACCAACAACTCCGGCGGTGGGCAGCCGGTCAGCCTCGAGAACCTGCGCGCGACGCGGGCAGTCTGCGACCGCCACGGCGTGCCGCTGTTCCTCGACGCGTGCCGCTTCGCCGAGAACGCATGGTTCATCCGCGAGCGCGAGGACGGACAGCAGGGCCGCGACGTCGCCGACATCGTGCGCGACATGGCGCAGCTCGCCGACGGGATGACGATGTCGGCCAAGAAGGACGGCCTGGCGAACATCGGCGGCTGGCTGGCCGTGCGCGACGACGCGCTCGCCGAGCAGTGCCGCAACCTGCTGATCCTCACCGAGGGCTTCCCGACCTACGGCGGCCTGGCCGGCCGCGACCTCGAGGCGATCGCGCAGGGGCTGCGCGAGGTCGTCGACCACGACTACCTGCGCTACCGCATCCGCTCGACCGCCTATCTCGGCGACGCGCTGCATGCCGCGGGCGTGCCCGTCGTACGCCCGATCGGCGGCCACGCCGTCTACATCGACGCCGGCGCGCTCCTGGCGCACATCGCGCCGCTGGAGTACCCGGGCCAGGCGCTCGCCTGCGAGCTCTACGCCGCCGGGGGCGTGCGCGGCTGCGAGATCGGCAGCGTCATGTTCGGCCGCCGCCCGGACGGCAGCGAAGCACCCGCCGCCGTCGAGCTCGTGCGCCTGGCGATCCCGCGGCGGACGTACACGCAGAGCCACATCGACTACGTCATCGAGGTCGTCCTCGACGTGGCCGGGCGAGCGCACGAGCTGCGCGGCCTGCGGATCGTCGACGAGGCGGCGGCGCTGCGCCACTTCACCGCGCGCTTCGAGGTCCTGGCGCCGTGAGGAGCGTTCGCGACTTCTCGATCGACGACGTCTTCGAGCGGCTGTACCGCCGCTTCGGCGCCCGCTACGTCGACGTGTGCAAGGCCGCCGTGGCGGCGGCGATCTGCCTGTCGGTGACGCCCGGCTACGTCGCCCTGCTCACGGCGCCGTGGCACCCGAGCACGGACGCGTACCTGCGCTGCCTGCTGGCCTACGAGCTCTCCCTCGCACTGATCGCCGCGCCCGGGACGTTCGTGATCGCCCGTCGCGCGGCGCCCGCGACGTTTCGCTGGGTGGCCGGCGACCATGCGCCCGCGGACGCGCCGGCAGCCTGGGACTCGACCGTCGCGGGCCTTCCGCGCTGGATGGGCATCACCTCGCTCTGGTGGCTGCTGTGGTGCGTGCCACCATCGGTGTACACCGCGGCCACGCTGCACCTCGCCTGGTACGGCTATCCGATCTACCTGGTGACGATCGCCGGGATGGTCGGCGTCGTCGGGGTGTTCGGCTACCTGCTGCTCGAGCAGGCGCTGCGGCCCGTCGCGCGCGAGATCGCGGCGGCGCTGTCGCAGGAGGGCGAGCGCCCGCGCGGCGTGATGACGCTCGGCGTCAAGGCGCTCGTGCTGATCCCGGCGATCAACTTCTTCAGCGCCGTCGTGGTGGGCTCACTGGTCGCCGGCGACCTCGGCCCCGAGCTGTACCTCGGTCACATCGTCCTGCTGGCCGTGATCGTGAGCCTCACGCTGTCACTCGTGCTGACGCTGATGTTCCGTAACTCCGTGTTGCGGCGCATCGAGGACCTCCGCGGCGCGATGCAGCGCGTCGACCGGGGCGACCTCGAGACCTACGTCGCGCCGCTGGCGGGCGACGAGCTCGACGACATGGGCGCGAGCTTCAACGAGATGGTCGCCGGGCTGCGCGAGCGCGAGGCGCTGCGCGTGGACAACGCCGGCCTCGTGGTCGACCTGCAGCGTCAGGCCGGCGAGCTGCGCGACTCGCGTGCGCGCATCGTGGCGGCCTCCGACGCAGCCAGGCGTCAGGTCGAGCGCGACCTGCACGACGGGGCGCAGCAGCGCCTCGTGGTCCTCGGGCTCAAGCTCGCCCTGGCCAGAGGGCACATCGAGCAGGACCCCGTCGCGGGAGCGGCCGCCGTCGACGAGCTGCGCGCGGACCTCGACGCCGCGGTCGCCGAGCTGCGCGAGCTCGCCCACGGCATCTACCCGACGATCCTCGAGAGCGACGGGCTGCCCGGGGCGCTGCACGAGGCGGCGCAGCGCGCGGCGATCCCGACCACGATCGACTGCGACGGCGCCGGCCGCTACTCCCCCGCGCTCGAGACGGCCGTCTACTTCTGCTGCCTGGAGGCGCTGCAGAACGCCGCCAAGCATGCCGGCGACGGCGCCCGTGCGCGCGTGCGCCTGTCCCAGCGCGACGGCGTGCTCGCGTTCGAGGTCTCAGATGACGGGCAGGGGTTCGATGCCGGCGGCGCCGCGCCGGGCGGCGGCCTGCAGAACATGGCGGATCGGATCGGCGCGCTGGGCGGGGCGCTGGCGATCGACGCGGCGCCCGGGCGCGGCGCCACGATCGCGGGCAGCGTGCCGGTCAGCGCGCGCGCAGGTAGGTGAGCACGGCGAGCACCCGGCGATGGTCGTCGTCGGCCGGGACGAGCTCGAGCTTCTGGAAGATCGTCCGCACGTGGCTCTCGACGGTGCGCTGGCTGAGCACGAGGCGCTCGCAGATGCCGGCGTTCGAGCGGCCTTCGGCCATCAGGCCGAGGATCTCCAGCTCGCGGGCGGTCAGGTCGTCAAGCTCGCCATCGCGTCCGGCGGGCCGGGCGACCAGCGCCGCGATGACCTGCGGGTCGACCACCGAGCCCCCCGCCGCGACGCGGCGCACCGAGGCGGCGAACTCTTGGAGGTCGCCGACGCGGTCCTTCAACAGGTAGCCGCAGCCGGCGCCGCCGTCCTCGAGCAGTCGCACGGCGTAGGCCGATTCGAGGTACTGCGAGAGGACCACGACCCCGATGCCGGGATGAGCGCGGCGGATCGCCTGCGCGGCCCGCAGTCCCTCGTCGGTGTGCGTCGGGGGCATGCGGATGTCGACGAGCACGACGTCCGGGCGCAGCCCGCCGACGCGACGGACGAGATCCTCGGCGTTGTCGGTCTGCGCGACCACCTCGAAACCGTGCGCCTCCAGGACGCGCACGAGGCCGTCGCGGAACAGCAGCGAGTCATCCGCGACGACGACGCGCATCTCAGCCGTCGCCCACGAGCGCGGTGAGCGTGGCGCCCGACAGCTCGCGCTTGGGGATGAAGCCGAGCACCGGAGCGCTGCGCAGCCGTTCGCCGTACTCCGCCGCCTCGCGGCTCGACGTCAGCACCACGCGCGGCGCCCGGACCTGGCGGCTGAGGCTGGCAGCGACCTCGAAGCCGTCGATTCCCGGCAGCTGGACGTCGAGCAGCACGACGTCGGGACGCAGCCGGCGGACCTGCTCGAGCGCGGACTCGCCGTCGGCGGCCTCACCGGCGACGTCGAATCCCTGATGACCGAACAGCTCGCTCGCCAGGCTCCGGAAGGCCGGATGGTCGTCGACGATGAGCAGCGAGAGCGCCATCGGGTCCGATCGTGACGCACCCGCGGCGCGCGGGCCACAGTGCCGGCACCGAGACCGAAGCCGTGCGCCCACCGATGCGCGCGCAACCGTCGGGCACCTAGCGTCGCCATCGACAACCGAGCGGCCGAGGAGACGACCACATGCGAGGCACATCGAGCACATCCGCCAGGGCCAGGGCCAGGCGCGCCGGCGCCGCCGCCGCAGTCGTGCTGCTCGCCCCGGGGATCGCGGCCGCCGGGGCGCAGCCCGCCGCGCCCGCGACCGACGCGGTCTGCGTCAACGCCCTGACGCTGACCCTCAGCCCCGGCTTCTCGCCGCGCCCGGCGTCGGGCACGTCCACGACGGGTGGCGAGACCGGCACGCTCGTGTGCACCGGAACCGTCGGCGGGCGCCGGATCAGCGGCCCGGGAACGGTCGGGGTGCAGGAGACCTACGCCACCGGCGCCGCCTGCCTGTCGGACTCGAGCCACGGCGAGGTCACGATCACGCTCCCCGCGATCGGGGGCCCGGTCCACATCGCCGGAGCGCTGACGGGGTACAGGCTGGGGCTCGTCGAGGTCGTCGACATCGCATTCCCGCAGGCGCGCTTCCACGGCACCGGCCCCGTCCTGCCGCTCAGCGGCGACTGCCTGCTGGCACCGATCACGCGGGCGCTCGTGTCGATCACCGGCATCCTGCACAGCTGACGGTGCCGGTCATCTGGAAGCGCGGGGCTCGGGCTCCTCCACCGGCACGAGGTCGACTCGCCCGCGGGCCGTCTCCACGCGCTCGACCTTCACCCGCACCGGATCGCCGAGGCGGATCGTCTGGCCGGTGCGCTCGCCGGTGAGGATCGTGCCCTGCTCGTTGAGCTCCCACCAGTCGCCGCGCAGGCGGCGGACCGGGAGCAGGCCCTCGTGGCCGTCGCCGAAGTGCACGAACGCGCCGGCCCCGATCAGCCCGGTGACCTCGCCGTCGAACTCCCGGTCCCAGCCCCGCTCGAAGAGCTCGCGCTCGAGAAGGAACGCCCGCGTGACGCGGTCGGCGAGGCGCTCGATGCTCATCGCCTCGCGCTCGCGCGCGCTGCACCAGGCGCCGGTCTCCTCGAGGTCAGACGAGCGCGGCTGCTGCTCGCCCGCGCCGATCGCGCTCAGCAGCGCGCGGTGCGCGACGAGGTCGGGGTAGCGGCGGATCGGCGACGTGAAGTGCGAGTAGTGCGTCAGGCCGAGCCCGGCGTGGCCGAGGTTCCTGGGCGTGTAGTAGGCCTGCTTGAGCGAGCGCAGGATCAGGTAGGTCAGCGCGTCGCGGCCGTGGCCCGTGCGCGCGACGTGCTGGGTCACCAGGCGCGAGCAGGCTGCCACCACCTCGGCCGCCTCGGCCGGCGTCATGTTCTCGCCTGCCGGCGGGGTCGCCACCCCGAGCGACGCGAGCTGCTCGACGAGGCGCAGCGCGCTCTCGCCGTCGGGGCGCTCGTGCACGCGATAGAGCGTCGGCACCGAGCGCGTGTCCAGCAGCTGCGCGACCTGCTCGTTGGTCGCGATCATGAGGTGCTCGATGAGCCTGTGGGACTCCGTCTGGGCGCTCGGCCGCGACTCGGCGACGTGGCCGCCGACGTCGAACTTGAACTCCGGCTCGCTGGTCTCGAGCTCGAGGGCGGACTGGGCGAGGCGGCGCTCGTGCAGCGCCGCCGCGACGGCGCGCGCGGCGGCCAGCGGCTGCGCCCAGGGCTCCAGCGCCGCCTCCCGGCCTGCAAAGACGCGATCGACCCGGTCGTAGTCCAGGCGGGCGTCGGAGCGGATCGTCGAGCGGTAGAAGGCGGCGCGCGCCACCCGCGTGCCGTCGAAGTCCAGCTGCGCGGTGACGGCCGCCCGCTGCTCGCCGGGCACGAGCGAGCAGGCGTCGTTGGAGAGCGGCTCGGGCAGCATCGGCTCGACGCGGCCGGGGACGTAGACGCTCGTCGCCCGCCGCGCCGCCTCGCGGTCGACGAGCGTCCCCGGCGTCACGTAGTCGCTGTAGTCGGCGATGTTCACCCAGATGCGCGTCGTGCCGTCCTCGCGGCGCTCGGCGGAGATCGCGTCGTCGAAGTCGCGTGCGGTGACGGGGTCGATCGTGAAGCTCGGCAGGTCGGAGAGGTCGCGGCGCGCGATCTCCGGGTCGGGCCCGCCGTCGCGGGCCTTGCGGGCGGCGCGCTCGACCGCCGGGTCGAAGCGGCGGCGCAGGCCGCGGTCGAGCATGAGCGCCTCGAGGACGTCGGACGTGACGTCGGGGCGCCCGAGCGGGCGCACGAGCCTGGCGTGCCCGCCGCTGCGGCTGGAGGGCCGCACGAGTACGAGGTCGCCGGGCTTGGCGCGGGCGTCGCGGTCGAGCACCATCCGGCCGCCGCGCTCGAAGAAGGGCTCGGCGACGAGGAAGCGCCCGCGCTTGTCGATCAACGCGACGATGCCCTCGCCCGAGGACTCCCGCGGGCGGGTGGGCGGCGCCTGGCGGCGGGCCACTACAACTTCCCGGCGAGGACGTCCAGGGCCTTGTCGAGCGCCTCGTCGCGCGGCGTGGCGGGGTCGTCGGAGACCTCGACGTCGGGCTTGATGCCGTCGCCGGGCTTCGTCCCCGCGCCGCCGAGGTTGCGCCCGCTGGGCAGGAAGTACTGGCCGACGGTGAGGTCGAGCGCGCCGCCGTTGTCCAGCGGCATGACCTCCTGGAAGACGCCCTTGCCGAAGGTCCGCGTGCCGACGAGCGTCGCGCGCCTGCGGTCCTGCAGGGCGCCGGCGACGATCTCCGACGCCGACGCGGTGCCGCGGTCGACGAGCACGACGGTCGGCAGGTCGCCGGCGATCGGCTCCCCCACCGCCTTCAGCGTCTGCGTCGTCACCGCGCGCCCGCGCGTCGTGACGATCGTGCCGTTCTTGAGGAACATGCTCGCGATGAGCTGCGCCTCGCTGACGAGGCCGCCGCCGTTGGCGCGCAGGTCCAGCACGATCCCCAGCGCCTTGCGGCGCTTGAGCCGGCGGATCGCGTCGGCGACCTCGACGTGCGCCGTCTGCGGGCCGAACGTCGACAGGCGCACGTACGCCGCGCGCTTGCCGCCGGCGTTGGCGATCTTCGACAGCACGACCGGCACCGTGATCTTCGCGCGGGTCACGCGCTTGGTCAGGACGCCGGTGCCGCGCAGCAGGCGCAGCCTCACGGTCGTCCCGGCGCGGCCCTTGATGAACGCGCTCCCGGCCTTCTCGGACAGGCCCGCGAGCCTGTGGCCGTCGGCCTCGGTGATGATGTCCCCGGGCCGGATCCCGGCCCGGCGCGCCGGCGAGCCGGGGTAGACCGTCTCGATGCGCAGCCCCTGGGGGACGCCGGCGATGACGGTGCCGATGCCCTCGAAGGCGTTGTCGAGCGAGTTCTGGAACTTGTGGAAGTCACGCGCCGACAGGTAGGCCGAGAAGCGGTCGTCGAGCTTGCTCACCGCGCCTGCGATGGCGGAGTCCGACAGCTGGCCCTGCGGGACCTTGCGGTAGTACTTGTCGTGGATCGTGTCGAGCGCCTCGAGCGTCACGCGGCGATCCTCGTGGCCGACGAGCACGTCGGCGATCGGGCTCAGCAGCCAGCGCGGATGACCGCCCAGCCAGATGCCGAGCGCGAGCACGAACGGGAGCGCCAGGGCGAGGACGAGCGACAGCGAGGGGAAACGGCGGGGCACGCGGCCACACACCGTATATAGGCGCGGTCAGCGGCGGCGCCGGCGGCGGCGCTCGTCCCTGCGCAGCGAGTCGCCGATGAGCCACATGGTCGGCGGCCACAGCCCGACGAACAGCGCGCGCCGCTCGGCGTTGCCGCGCTCGTCCTGGTCGACGGTCTTGGCGCGGATCCAGAGCGTGACGCAGAGGCCGACCGTGCCCATCGACAGCGCGTGCAGGTGATCGCTGCGCAATCCGGCGGCCTGCAAGATCGACGTGACCATCTCGCGGCCTTGTGCCCGCGCGTGTGCGTCCTCATGCGGCGGGTACGAACAGCGCCATGGCCGGCCGCCTCAGCTTCTCGCGCCGCCTGGCGACCGCCGCCCGCTGGCCGCTGGGCGTCCTGGTCACCGGCTGGGACTACCTCTGGCGCACCACGCCGATGCATCGCTGCGAGACCGCCGGCAGCGTGCCGGACGACCTACCGCCGCCGCTGCCGCCGGGCACCGACGACACGGACATGCAGGGCGTCGAGGCCGGCTACGGCCCGCTGATGCACCGCAGCTACGTGGCTCGGGTGCGCGAGGCGAAGCTCGCCGCGGCCGACGTCATCGAGCGGTTCGCCTGCCGGCCCAACTGCGCCTCGCCGACCGCGCTGGCGACCTTCGTCAAGGTCAAGGGCGAGGAGGGCGAGATGCATGTCGGCGACGAGTTCACGGTGCGCATGCCCGGGCCGTGGGACGGCCCGGTGCGGGCGGTGGAGGTCGGGCCGACGCACTTCAGCTTCGTCACGCTGGACGGCCATCTCGAGGCCGGGCGCATCACGTTCGAGGCCCGCGACCTCGCGCCGGGGTGCCTGGAGGTGAGCATCGAGGCCTGGGCGCGGGGCGGCGATCGCGTGTCGAACCTCCTCTTCGATCGCCTGCGCGTCAACAAGGAGGTCCAGCTGCACATGTGGACCTCGGTGCTCGAGCGCCTGATCAAGCTCTCCGGCGGGCGCCGCGACGAGCTGTTTCACATCACGACGGTGCGCGTCGACGAGCAGGAGCTCGCCCGTGCCGGGTAGCGACCGCGAACGGCGCGCGCTCGCGCAGCTCGCCGACCGCCCGCTGAACTTCGATCCGGCCGAGCTCGCGGCCGCGACCCCGCAGCGCGGCTGGCATCTGGACGACTACCGCCGCCCGCTGCCCGCCGAACCGCCTGGAGAGCCGGTCCCGGGCGCCAGCTTCCAGATCGCCCGGCGGCTCATGTCCGACTACGCCTTCGCCGATCCCGCGATCGTCCGCGCGGTGTTCGACCCCGCCGCCGGGCTGCCCGACCGCAACATGCTGCTGGAGGCCCGCTTCGGGCCGCTGCGCTTCCTGCTCGGCTGCCGCGTCGGGGCGGTCACCGACGAGGCGCGCACCGTCGACGGCCGCCCGTTGCGCGTCTGGGGCTGGAGCTACGGCACGCTCGCCGGGCACTTCGAGCGCGGCCAGATGGACTTCGCCGTGTGGAAGTGGCTCGACGACGGGGCAGTCGAGTTCCGCATCCATGCCGTCTCGCAGCGCGCGAACGCCGGCAACCCGGTCGTCCGCCTGGGCTTCAGGCTGCTCGGCCGCCGCCGGCAGGTGCGCTTCGCGCGCCGGGCCTGCGAGCGGATGGCGCAGCTCGTCGAGCGCGAGCTCGCGCAGGCGCCCTCAGCGGCCGCGGATGAGGACCGCGCGGCGCAGCTGGGTGCGCAGCGCGGAGCGGTTGCGCAGCAGCGCGGTGTCGGCGACGGCGACGAACGTCACCTTCCCCCCGCGCACGCCGAAGAGCAGCTGCCGTGAGGAGCCGCTCGCGACGCGCCGCACGCCCGGCGCGACGCTGCGCAGCCGGCCGGCGAAGCGGCGCGCGAGCGCCTTGGAGGAGCTGCCGCGCCCGATCTTCAGCCGCCGGTGGCCACGCGCGGTCGTGGCCGCCAGGGCGACGCGGCCGCGGGCGTCGAACGCCACCAGGACGCTGCCGCCGCCCTTGACGCAGTAGCGCAGCACGCCGCGGGCCGTGCGCGACGGCGGGCCGGCCCGGCGGCCGACGAGGTCGCGCGCCGCGCGCACCGACACGCCGCCGATCGAATGCGCACCGACGTTCAGCCGCTTCGCGAAGCAGCGCGTGCTGCCCTCCGGCGCCGTCTCGGGCCCGTTGGGAACGCGCGCGGAGAAGACCTCCTGGTAGGGCGAGTGCTCCTTGTCCCCCGCCGGCAGGTTGGCCAGCTGCGTGTCGTTCCAGAACGGGATCGCGACGTTGTCGTCGGCGACGAGGCCCTGGTAGTCGCCGATGAACTGGCCCGACACCGATGTCGGCGCGTTGATCGCCGGATCCCACATCCGCTGCGACACGCGGCGGTCGGTGAACGTCCGGCCGCCGTCCTCGGAGCGCGCGAGCCAGGTGTCGATGTAGTAGTTGGCCGGGTCGTCGCGGCGGTCGAAGAACGACACGTCGACCTGGCCGGAGGGCGTGACCGCCACCGTTGGCTGGAACTGGTCGGCGTCGCCGTTGAGCGGGTCCTGGTTGACGCGCACGGGGCCGCTGTAGGAGCGCCCCCCGTTGGTCGACCTGTAGAGCACGATGTCCGAGCCCGAGTCCGGGCCCGCCCCGTCGCCGCCGGCCAGGTGCTCGGCGCCGCCGTCGGCCTCCTCCCCGCCCGGGGTCGCCAGCAGCTTGTCGAGGTCCTCGCGCGACAGCTCGCCGGTCGCGATCTGCTTGCCGACCTCGAAGACGTTGCCCAGCAGCGGCGAGCCCACGCCGTCGTGCGAGGAGGAGACGACGTAGATCGTGCCCTGCGCGTCGACGGCGGTCGACGGCAGCGAGAGGTTGCGGAACGTCTCGCCCGGGAAGGAGGAGTCGACTCCCCGGACGCCGGCGATCGGCGCCGCCAGCGTCCACAGCCGGCCGCGGTTCTCGGACTTCGCCTGCATGATCGCGTTGGCCTGGTTGTCGTACCAGGTCGCGTACACCTCGCCGCGGGGCCCGATCGCCAGGTGGCAGCCGATCCCCGAGATGAGCGTCTTCTGGCTGATCGGGAACGGGATGTTGTCGCCGGGCGTGAGGCCGCCCCAGGTCTTGCCGCCGTCGAGCGAGCGCATCAGGACGATCTCCTGCAGGCGGCCGGACACGAGCGGGATCGCACCGGTCCCGTCCAGGCTCCAGCAGATGTACATCGTGCCGGTCTTGCCGTCGCGCGGCGCGTTGGGGCCGCCGTGGACGTCGGTGTGGTTGTCGACGGCGATCCAGTTCTTGTCGTCGAGCAGCAGCCGCGACGTCAGCGCG
>JAXDFS010000129.1:0-3393 GCA_034665465.1 Solirubrobacteraceae bacterium | reverse complement strand
CCTGCCCGAGCACTTCGCGACGGGCTATCGCGTCTGGTCCTCGCGCACGCACCGCCGCGCCGCGCGCGGCGCGGATGCCGTCGTCTGCGTCTCGCAGACGACCCGCCGCGACGCCCGTGCGCGCTGGGGCGTCGACGACGCGCGCATCGTCGTCGCGCTGCACGGTCCCGGCCAGGGCCTGGCGGTGCGACGGACGGGCGCCGAGCACTTCCTCTACGTCGGCGACGACGAGCCGCGCAAGAACCTCGGGCTGCTGCTGGACGCCTACGCCCGCTACCGCGAGGCGACCGGGCCGCAGGCCGCGCTGGCGCTCGTGCTCGCCGGCCGCGCGCGCAGTGATCGCGAGGGCGTGCGCAACGAGCCACGGCCCGACCTGCCGGCACTGCTCGGCGACGCCGCGGCGCTCGTGCACCCGGCGCTGCACGAGGGCTTCGGGCTCACGGCGCTGGAGGCGATGAGCGCCGGGGTGCCGGTGATCGCCGCCCGCTCGCCCGGCCTGTCGGAGACCTGCGCCGACGCCGTGCGTTACATCGATCCACACGATGGCGCCGACCTCGCCGGCGCCCTGCGCGAGGTCGGCGCCGACGCCGCCCTGCGCGACGATCTTGCCCGCCGCGGGGCCGCGCGCGCCGCCGCCTTCTCCTGGCCGGCCTCGGCGCGTGCCCACATCGCGGCCTATACCCTCGCCCGGTGGCCCGGCCCATGAAGATCGCAATCCTCGGCACGCGCGGCATCCCGGCGTCCTACAGCGGCTTCGAGACCGCCGCCGAGCAGCTTGCCAGCCGCCTGACGCAGCGCGGTCACGAGGTCATCGTCTACTGCCGCCCGCACGTCGTCGACCGGCGCCTGCGCGAGCACAAGGGCGCGCGCCTCGTCCACATCCCGGCCGTGCGCAACAAGTACCTCGACACGTTCACGCACACGCTGCTGTCCTCGCTGCACTGCGCGCGCCGCGTGCGCCCGGACGTCGCGCTGTTCTTCATCGCCGGCAACAGCCCGATGTGCCTCGTCACGCGCGGCGCCGGCATCCCGACGGTCATCAACGTCGACGGCCTGGACTCCGATCGCTCGAAGTGGCCGGCCCTGGCCAAGGCCTACCTGCGCTTCGCCGAGCGCAACGCGCCGCGCTGGTCGGACACCGCGATCACCGACTCGCACGCGGTCGCGGAGATCTTCGAGCAGCGCTATGGGCAGCGCATCGGCGTCGTGCCCTACGGCGTCGAGGATCCGGGCCACGACGGCACGGGCACGCTGGAGCGCCTGGGGCTCGAGCCCGGCCGGTACGTGCTGTTCGTCGGGCGCCTGGAGCCCGAGAACAACCCCCACATCCTTGTCGAGGCCTTCTCGCGCATCTCCGGCGAGCGCGCGCGCGGCATGAAGCTCGTCGTCGTCGGCGGCGCCCCCTACGCGCACGACTACATCAAGCAGGTGCACCGCTCGGGCGATCCGCGCGTGGTCTTCCCCGGCTACATCTTCGGCCGCGGCTACTGGGAGCTGCAGCGCCACGCCTACGTCTTCTGCGCGCCGACGGAGGTCGGCGGCACGCACCCGGTCATCCTGGAGGCGCTCGCCGCCGGCAACTGCGTGCTCGTCAACGACCACGCCCCCAACGTCGAGACGGTCGGCGATGCCGGGCTGACCTTCTCCGGCGCCGAGGGCGTGCCCTCGCTGACGGCCCAGCTCGA
The DNA here is from genome assembly GCA_034665465.1 of Solirubrobacteraceae bacterium. Classification (GTDB taxonomy): domain Bacteria; phylum Actinomycetota; class Thermoleophilia; order Solirubrobacterales; family Solirubrobacteraceae; genus CADCVQ01. The sequence goes on along the minus strand of JAXDFS010000129.1, from coordinate 1,708 downwards.
GCGCCTCTTCGACGAGCCCGAGCTCGTCGAGCACTACCGCGCCCTCGCCCGCGATCGCGCCCGCCGCTACTCCTGGGACGCCGTCACCGACGAGTACGAGCAGCTGCTCGTCAGCGTGCGCGAGATGGGCGGGCCGGGCGCGCTGCCCGCCGAGCTCGTCGATGCCGATGCGCCGGCCTCCCCGGCGGCGGCAGCGGCCGCCGCGGCGCGTCGCTGAGCCGCGTCCGCTAGACGGTATGGGGCGGGGTCGCCGCCGGTGTAGCTGAAAGCGTCGACGCTCCCGCGCATCGTATGGCGCGGGCTGGTTACCGCATCGATGGATGAGGAGCGTCGACATGACGGACGGTATCTGCTTGGCAGGGCTGGATGTGCACGCGCGGAAGACGGCGGCAGCGGCGGTGCAGCTGGGTTCGGGGGAGGTGTTCAAGGCGCAGTTGTCGGGGTCGCCGAGCGCGATCATCGACTGGCTCGTGTCGCTGCCAGGGCCGGTGCGCGCGGTCTATGAGGCCGGGCCAACAGGGTTTGGGCTTGCGCGCCAGGCTCGCGCGGAGGGCGTCGAGGTGATGGTCTGCTCGCCCGGCGCGATCCCGCGCCAGCCCGGCGACAGGATCAAGACCGATACGCGTGATGCGTTGAAGCTCGCGCGGTTACTCGCGGCGGGGCAGCTGCGCCCGGACGTTGTGCCGGCGCCCGAGCTTGAGGCGCTGCGTGACTTGGTCCGGGCGCGTGAGGATCTGCGCGGCGACCTGATGGGCGCCCGGCATCGCATCAGCAAGCTGTTGCTGCGTCGCGGCCTAATCTTCGATGGTCCCGGCGCAACGTGGTCGCAGCGCCACCTGAAGTGGCTGAGTCAGGTTCGCTTCGACCAGCCGCTGGTGGAGGTCGTCTTCGGTGAGTACCTCGCCCATCACGAGGTGCTGCTCGCGCGCCGCGACCGCCTCGACCGCCTGCTGCTCGAGCAGTCCACGCAGGGGCCGTGGGCGCCGACGGTCGCTCGGTTGCGCTGCTTGCGCGGCGTCGACACCCTGACCGCCGTCGGGCTGATCGCCGAGATCGGCGACATCACCGCGTTCAAGCACCCCAAGCAGCTCTCAAGCTACCTCGGGCTCGTGCCGTCCGAGCAGTCCTCCGGCGAACGGCGCCGGCAGGGCTCGATCACCAAGGCCGGCAGCGCGCATGCCCGCCGGCTGCTCGTCGAGGCGGCCTGGCATTACCGCCGGGCGCCGCGCGTGTCGCTGACGCTCAAGCGCCGCCAGGCCGATCAGCCGCCGGCAGCGATCGACGCTGCGTGGCGCGCGCAGCTGCGGCTGCATCGTCGCTGGGCGCACCTCGACGCGGCACGCGCAAAGAAGCGCACCACCGTTGCCGTGGCCGTCGCGCGCGAGCTCGCCTGCTTCGTCTGGGAGATCGCCAACCAGCCTGACTGACCGGCAGAGCACATCCCGTTCCGGGGTGGGGGTGGCGGCCGGCGCAGCGCACACGGGACCCGCGATGGCGTTATGAGCACCGACCACGGTCGGCGCGCTCGTTACCAGGCAGCGGCCCGGCGCAGCGCAGAACCGTCATGAGGTAGCCAGCCCTCGCATACGGATGAAAACGTCAAGGGCTGGGTGTAAGAATCCCGTCTGGCGCGGGTGACCCCGTACGAGAAGAGCAGGCTGCTGGGGACTGTGGAGCCTGCCGCGCATCGTCTGCCGTTTTGACGGCC
>JAXDFS010000128.1:0-3203 GCA_034665465.1 Solirubrobacteraceae bacterium | reverse complement strand
AGCGGGTTCAGGCCCTTCTGGCCGTTGCCGCGGTACACGAGCGGGCGGATGTAGCAGGAGCGCAGCGCGTTGCGGCCGATGAGCGCGGGCGTCGCGGCACGCAGCGCGTCGCCGTCGTAGGGCATCGGCATGTAGTACAGCTCGGCCGAGCGCGCCAGGCGCCGGAGGTGCTCCTGGTGGCGGAAGACCGCCGGGCCGATCTCGGTGTCGTAGCAGCGGATGCCCTCGAAGACACCGGTCCCGTAGTGCAGCCCGTGCGTGAGCACGTGGACCTTGGCGTCCTCCCAGGCGACGAACTCGCCGTTCATCCAGATGAGGTCCGCTTGCTTCACCACGCGCTCCTAGATGCGATCGAGGTTGTCGATGACGGCCCGGGTCGCTTCGGCGGTGGTGGCCTCGCCGCCCAGGTCGCGGGTGCGCAGGCCGGCGTCGAGCGCGCGGTCCACCGCCGATTCTACGGCGGCGGCCTCCGATTCCCAACCCAGTCCGTGACGCAGCATGAGCGCTGCCGACAGGAACATCGCCAGCGGGTTGGCGCTGCCGGTCCCGGCGATGTCGGGCGCCGAGCCGTGGACCGGCTCGAAGAGGCCGGGATCGCCGGCCTCCCCGGTGCTCGCGCTGGGCAGCATCCCGATCGAGCCGGTGATCATCGCGGCCTCGTCGCTGAGGATGTCGCCGAAGAGGTTCTCGGTCACGATCACGTCGAAGTCCGCCGGGCGCGAGACGAGCTGCATGGCCGCGTTGTCGACGAGGACGTCGACGAGCTCGACGTCGGAGTACTCCTCGGCGTGCACGCGATGGACGACCTCGCGCCATTGGCGCGAGGTCTCCAGGACGTTGGCCTTGTCGACGCTGGCCACCTTGTTGCGGCGCGTGCGCGCCGCCTCGAAGGCGACCCGCGCGATCCGCTCCACCTCGGCGACGCTGTACTCGCAGAGGTCGCTGGCGCTCGTCGCGGTGCGCGTCTTGGCGCCGAAGTAGATCCCGCCGGTCAGCTCGCGCACGACGAGCAGGTCGGTGCCCTCGATGCGCTCGCGCTTGAGCGGGCTGGCCTCGTAGAGGGCCGGCAGCGGGCGCACGGGGCGCAGGTTCGCGAACAGCCCCATCCCCTTGCGCAGGCCGAGCAGGCCCTGCTCGGGCCGCGGCGCATCGGGATCGGTCGTGTCCCACTTCGGCCCGCCGACGGCGGCGAGCAGGACCGCGTCGGCGGCCCTGCAGGCGGCGAGCGTCGCGTCGGTCAGGGCAATGCCGTGGAGGTCGATCGCGGCGCCGCCGAAGGCGTGCTCATCGAAGGAGAAGTCCTCGCTGATGTGGCGCAGAAGCTCCAGCGCGGGGGCCATGATCTCAGGGCCGATCCCGTCGCCGGGAAGGGTGACGATGGTGGGCATGGCGCGGGAGGCTACTCAGGCGAACAGGTCGCCGGTCCGCGGCGCGAAGCCCGGCACGACGTCGTCGAGGTCCAGCGGCTCGTCGTCGGCGAGGACGCGGATGTCCTGCCGCGAGCGGTAGACCGCGGCCGTGCGCAGCGACGGGTCGAGGACGACGACGGCGCGGGTGCCGGCTTCGAGCCAGTGGAGGGCCTTGCCTTCGACCTTAGAACGCGAATCGTTGGGCGACACGACTTCAACTGCCAGATCCGGCGGACCCGGCCAATACCCGGTCGGGACGCCGGCCTGCGGTACGCGCCCGCTGGCGATGAAGCACGCATCCGGGGCCCGCACGGTGTCGGGATCCGAGGCCAGCTTGAAGCCGATCTCGCCGCCGCAGATACCGAGGCCATGCTCGCGCACATGCGCGAACAGCAGCGCGCCCACCGTCATCGCAACGCGTCCGTGCTCGGCTCCCGCAGGCTCCATCTCGTAGAGTCTGCCTTCGATCAGCTCCTGCAGATACGGCTCGTGCGAGTAACGGAGCAGTTCTTCAGCAGTCATGTGACGAACCGGGCTCTCGCGTGTCACGCGTCCACGGTACCGCGCCGCGCGACGATGTTCAGACGCACGTAGTCGAGCACCGGGGCCTCCCCCAGCCGCGCCATCACGGCGTCGAGAAATCGCCCGTGCGTGTGTTGAGGCAGGCGCTCCAGATGGGGGCCGAGGCAGACCGTCTCGAGGTACGCCCGCGGCTCGTCGGGGCTGACAGGCCAGGCCTCCAACCAGCAGTCGATGTCCTCGAACCCGGCCGCTCGCAGGCGCGTCTCGGTGACCTCGGGGCCGGCGAAGTTCCACGGTCCACTCCAGTCCTGCAGGCGCGCGGCAAGACCGGTATCGGCGGCCGCGGCGAGCGCGGTGGCGTGGACCGCCGCGACGTTGCCCGCCCCGCCGCACTGCGCGCTCAGGCGCCCGCCGGGGCGCAGCGCCAGCGCCAGCGACGCGAACAGCGCGTCATGGTCTGCCACCCAGTGAAAGACCGCGTTGGAGAAGACGGCGTCGACCGTCTCGCTCTCGCCGAGCCGCAGCTGGGCGAGGTCGGCCTCGCGCACGTCGGCGCGCGCGGGATCGAGCTCCTCGCGCGCGCGCGCGAGCATCTGCGCCGAGCTGTCGACGGCGATGACGCGGCCGTGCGGCAGGCGGTCAAGCAGCTGCTGCGTGACGCGGCCCGAGCCGCAGCCGGCGTCGAGAACGGTCTCGTCGCCGCGCAGCTCGAGACGGTCGAGAACCGCGTCGGCCCATACCGTGTGCGGGTTGGACACCCGGTGGTAGGCGTCGGCGTTCCAATCACGCACGACCGTCATGCGAGCGCGCCGGTGTCGGGCCCGGACCGCTCGCGCTCGGCCTCGTAGGCCGCGATCGCGTCGTCCTGCAGCAGCGTCTGCGCGATGTCGTCGAGGCCGTTGAGCAGCCGGTGCTTGGTCTCGGGGTCGATCTCGAAGGAGGCGACCTGGCCGTCGAAGCGGACCTCCTGGGCATCGAGGTCGATCTCGACGGGGAGCTTCGGGTCGAGATCCATGAGCGCCCCGACCTCGTCCTCGGTCAGCGTGATCGGCAGCAGCCCGATCTTCATGCAGTTGGACGCGAAGATGTCGGCGAAGGACGGCGCGATGACCGCCTTGAAGCCGTAGTCCTCCAGGCCCCACGGCGCGTGCTCGCGACTGGAGCCGCAGCCGAAGTTGCGCCCCGCGACGAGGATCGGATTGCGCGGCAGGTCCCAGCCCGGCTCCTTGGCCCAGTCGTAGAAGAGGAACTCGCCGAAGCCGGTGCGCTGCA
>JAXDFS010000127.1:0-2765 GCA_034665465.1 Solirubrobacteraceae bacterium | reverse complement strand
GGCCACGAGGTCAGTCACCCGCCGCCCGCGAGGGCCGGTGAGCGTCTCGCGGCTTGTCTATTGTCATCATTTGCGTCTACAGTTTCACCCGTCCCACAATCCAGATAAACGAGGTTCTAGATGAGCGGACGTATCGGCGGCACCATCGAGCAGATGCAGACGATGGGCTCGAAGTTCACCAACGAGGTCACCGAGCTTGAAGCCTTGGTATCGCGGATCTCGGCGCAGCTCGCCTCGACGGACTGGGAAGGTGGCGCCGCGCAGCGGTTCCGCGCGCAGTGGGAGGGCGAGTTCAAGAGCACGTTCCACCAGGTCGCAGACGGCCTGAGCGCCTGCGCGACCGAGGTCACCAACCGCGCCAACGCGCTGACGCAGGCCGGCGGCTGAATCGCCGCCGTGAGCCGCCTCGCGACACGCGGGGCGGCTGTGAGCAACGCGCGGGGCGAGCTCAGCGTTCGCCGCGGCGCGCCACCTGCGCGAGCGCCACGCGCGCATCGATGACGACGTAGCCGCGCCCGGGCGGGAACACAGCGTTGCTGCGGCGGGGCAGCCGCGCGCCCAGAAGCTCGCCGTCGAGGTCCAGGCTCGGGTCCAGCAGCATGCCGCGCCCGTCCTTGCGCAGCTCGCGGATCCAGGAGGCGTAGTGGCGCGCCTGGCCGGTCTCGATCGACGCCGCGAAGCGCAGGTGCGCGTCGCGCCCGCGCTTGACGAGCATCTCCAGCGAGCTGGACGCGCGCGACTCGGCGAGCTCGCCCGCGTCCTCGAAGACGACCAGCACCGGCGCGGTGTCGGGCAGCGCGGCCCCGGCGACGAGCTCCTCCAGCAGCGTGGCGATCTTCGCCTCGCACTCGTCCAGGCCGCGCGAGACGGAGTCCCAGCCCGAGCCGTCGACGAGCCACGAGCGCCGCGGCGCGAGCAGGTGCGTGGCCAGGCCGGGGGTCGACGCGCGCAGGCTCGCGGCGATCGTGTCCAGCGCCGTCGAGCGCCCGCTGCGATAGGGCCCGATGACGACGAAGTGCGAGTCGGCGAGCGACACGCTCACAGGGGCCAGGTCGAGGTCGTCGACGGCGAAGGTCGCCGTCCACGCCTGCGGTGACACGGGTAGCTCGGAGGCCGAGACCTCCAGCGGCAGCACCGCCACCGGCGCCGCGCGATCGGTGGTCGCGGCAGCGAGGCGGGCGCCCATCTCGGCGAGCGCTGCGGCCTCCTCGGAAGCCTCCGTCGTGCCCGCCACGGTCGCGACCTGGATCTCGCGCCCGTCGGTCAAGAAGCCGCGCCCGGGTGGCAGCACCGCGCCCTTGACCGTCTTGGCGTCGAGGCCGAGCATGAGGTACTCGTCGTCGGTCGCCATCCGCAGGATCAGGCGCGCGGCGATGAGCGAGGCGACGGCGGCCGGGACCGCCGCGCGCCGGTCGGCGGTGATGACGAAGTGCACGCCGGCTGTGCGGCCGTCGGCGACGAGCCGCGGGAGGGCGTCCACCAGCGCGCCGATGTCGACGCGCTCGTAGGTCTCGATGAAGCCCGCGTAGGAGTCCAGCAGCACGACGATCCGCGGCAGCGCCTCCTCGGGATGGTGCCGCTGGTGGTCGGACAGGCTGGCGACGCGCCGGTCGGCGAACAGCCGCGACCGGGTGTCGATCGTGCGCCGCAGCATGTTGATGAGCCGCGCGACGCGCTCCTCGTCCTCGCCCGGCACGACCGAGCCGCAGTGCGGCAGCGCCTCGAGCGACTGCAGGCCGCGGCCGGCGAAGTCCAGCCCGTAGACGTTGAGGTCGCGCGGGCTGTGCGTCGCGGCGAGCGCCGCCGCGATCGTGCGCAGCGTCGTGGTCTTGCCCGAGCCGCTGGAGCCGAAGATCAGCAGGCTGCCCTCGGACGCGAGGTCGACCGAGAAGGCCACCTGGCGCTGATGGCGGGGCTCGTCGACGACGCCGATCGTGACGACGCCCTCGCCCGGCGCGACGGGGACCGTCTCGAGCTCGATCGCGGGCGGCAGCGGCGGCAGCCACGGGCTCTCGGGCGGCGTGATCCCGAGGTCCTCGGTGGCCTGGCTGATCGCCTCGACGAGCAGCTCGAGGTCGGTGATCTCCTCGTGCGCGCCGTCCGCCGCGCGGGGCGCTGCGGCCGGCGCGACGGGATCGATGTCGCGGATCTCGATCGGGCGGGTGGTCTGCCCGGAGCGGGTGCGCCCGCCGACGTACCCGGTCTGGAAGAGCTCGAGCTCAGTCGGCCCGGTCCGCGCGAGCGCGCGCCCGGGGATCGACTTCGGCAGCCGCGCGGCGTCCGGGGCGCCGATGACGTCGTCGCTCTCGGCCGCGCCGGCGACGCGCAGGGCGACGCGCAGGTTCGTGTTCGCGCGGATGTTCTCGGTCACCGCGTTGCCGGGGCGCTGCGTCGCGAGCACGAGATGGACGCCGAGGCTGCGGCCGCGCTGCGCCACGTCGACGACGCCCTCGACGAACTGCGGGACCTCCTTGGCCAGCGTGGCGAACTCGTCGATGACGATGACGAGGCTGGGCGGGGCGCCGCGCGGGTCGCGGCGCTCGAGCTCGCGCAGGTCCTTGGCGTCGAAGCGGCTGAGGACGTGCTCGCGCCGCTTGAGCTCGGCGTTGAGCGAGATCAGGGCGCGATGGACCTGGTGCTCGTCGAGGTCGGTGACCATCGCGACGCTGTGGGGGAGGCCGACGCAGTCCTTGAAGGCCGCGCCGCCCTTGTAGTCGACGAGCAGGAAGGCGATGCGATCGGGGGGGTGCGAGGCCGCCAGGCCC
>JAXDFS010000126.1:0-4434 GCA_034665465.1 Solirubrobacteraceae bacterium | reverse complement strand
GCAGAAGCCGCAGTCCTGCGCGCAGCCGCCGGACTTCGCGTTGACGAGCGAGCACAGGTCGGTCGAGTCCTCGAAGCGCTCGACCCGCGCCTGCCAGGCGCGCTCGACGAGCGCCTCGATCTCGCGGTGGTCCTCCAGCTCGCCGAGGCTGCGGGCCTGCTCGCGAGTGATGAGCGGTGGCATTGCGCGGCAGATTTGCACCCGCGCCGGACGGTCAGCCCGGTCGCAGACCTCAGCTGCGGCTCAGACGCGCCAGCGCCGCCGCCAGCACCGCCGTCCCGCGGTCGATCTGCGCCGGGGCGGTGTACTCGTCGGGGTGGTGGCTGATCCCGCCGGCGCTCGGCACGAACAGCATCCCGATCGGCACGCGCCCGCCGAGGATCATCGCGTCGTGGTAGGCGCCGCTCGTCATCCGGCGGTGTGAGAGCCCGAGCGCCCCGCAGGCCTCCTCGATGGCGGCGATCACGCCGGGGGCGCAGGGGACGGGCGCATCCTCGACGATCGTGGACGCCTCGACCTCGAGGTCGCGCCGCAACGCGATCGCCCGCGCGCGTTCCAGCGCCGCCCCGACGACCGCGTCGCGGGCGGCGCGGTCGCTGTCGCGCACGTCGACCTCGAGCTCGACCTCGCCCGGCACGACGTTGATCGCGCCCGGCTGCACCCGCAGCACGCCGACGGTCGCGACCGTGCTCGCGCTGGGCGACGCCACCGCGGCGTCCTCGAGCGCCAGCATCCACTCCGCCGCGCCGGCGAGCGCGTCGCGGCGCAGGTCCATCGGCGTCGCGCCGGCGTGCGTCGCCGCGCCGCGGAAGACGACGCGCAGGTCATGCGGGGCGGCGATCGCCGTCACGACGCCGATCGAGTCGCCCGAGGACTCGAGCACCGCGCCCTGCTCGATGTGCAGCTCGACGAGCGCGTGCACGGTCGCGGGATCGATCCGCGCGCCACCGACGCCGTCGGGATCGAAGCCGGCGTCGCGCAGGGCCTGTGCCATCGTGATCCCGTCGCGATCGGTGAGCGCATCGAGCTGGGCGCGGTCCAGCGTCCCGGCCGCGCAGCGGCTGCCGACGCAGCCGGTGCCGAAGCGCGGCTCCTCGCCGGCCCAGGCGACGACCTCGATCGATCGCTGCGCCGCGAAGCCCCGCTCGCGCAGCCGCCCCACGGCGGCGATCGCGCCGAGGACCCCGACGACGCCGTCGTAGCGCCCGGCGTTCAGCGTCGTGTCGATATGCGAGCCGGTGAGGACCGCGGCCGCTCCCGGCCGGGCGCCCGCCCAGCGCCCGAAGAGGTTGCCGACCGGATCGACGCGCACGTCCAGGCCGGCCCGGCGCATCCACCCCGACACGAGCTCGACGGCACGCGCGTAGGTCGGTGTGTAGACCTCGCGCGTGATCCCGCCGGAGCCGGGGTCGTCGTTGAGCTGCGCGAGCTCGGCGATCGCGTCGTGGATCGGCAGGATCACTCAGAACCCGTCTCGCCAGGCGTCCTTGTAGAGCAGGTACTCGGCGACGCCATCGCCGGTCGCGTCGAAGCCCTGCGGGCAGTACGGCGCCATGTAGACGAAGTCGTCGGCGCGGACCTCGTGGCGCTCCGCGCCGAGCGTGTAGATCCCCTGCCCGGCCGTCATGTAGAGGCCGTGCTCCTCGTCGTGGACCTCGATCTTGTCGAGGCCGACCCCCGGGTCGAAGGCCAGCAGGCTCATCGCGCAGTCGAAGGCCGGATCGTCGACGGGCAGCAGCTCGCGGCGGCGAAAGCCCGGGACGGCCGTGCGCGCAAAGGGCTCGTCGTCGCGATGGCCCGACCGCATCGCCGGCGCGGGAAGGTCGCCCCAGGACTCGTACGCGCGCCGGATCGCCAGGAAGGTCGCGGGCTGCGCGCCGGCGCGCACCGTCCAGGCGGCGCCGGGCGGCAGGTAGGCGTAGGCGCCCGCCCCGAGCGCCAGATCGGCGCCCGCGGCGGCGACGGCGGCAGCGCCCCGCAGCCCGTAGAGCAAGGTCTCCAGGCCCGAGGCGGGGACCGGCTGCGGCGTGCCGCCGCCGGCCGGCAGCATGACGAGGTACTCGCCGATCCGCGACGGCGACAGGCGCGGCGTGACGAGCTTGACGACCGGCGCGTCGGGGCCGAACTCCGCCAGGCGGCTCGGGTAATGGTTGGCGGGCCTGATCACCGTGTACATACGAGGTCCTCCGGGCGCACCGGCACGCGCTCCAGCGCGGCGCCGGTCGCGGCGCGCAGGGCGGCGACGACCGCCGGCGTCGCAGAGGTCGCGGGGATCTCGCCGGCGCCCTTGACCCCGTAGGGCCCGTCTGGGTCGCCGAGCTCGAGGATCACGGTCGGCAGTGCCGGCGCGTCGGCCATCGTGGGGATCCGGTACTCGCCGAAGGAGCGCGTCTGCACCAGGCCGTCGTCGACGATCAGCTGCTCGGTCAGGGCGAGGCCGAGCCCCTGCACGCCGGCGCCCTCGAGCTGGCCCTCCAGCGCGAGCGGGTTGACGGCGCGCCCGACGTCCTGTGCGCACGTCAGCTCGACGACGCGAGCGAGGCCGGTCTCGGCATCGACGTCGACCACCGCCCGGTGGGCGGCGAAGGCGAACGCTACGTGCGCCGCGCCCTGGCCGGTCTGCGGGTCGATCGGGTGGGTGCGCCGGTGGCGGTAGGTCCGCTCGGCCTCCAGCGGCCCGCCGGCCAGCGCCTCCTCCAGCGACCTGCCGCCGACGAGCTCGGCGATCGCCCGGCACGTCTCGCGGACGGCGCCGCAGACCATCCAGGTCAGCCGCGACGCCGATGCCGAGCCGGCGGTGGCGATGCTCGTGTCGGCCATAAGGATCCGCACGTCCTGAACGCCGAGCTCGGTGCGCACGACCTGCTCCTGCACCCCGGCGACGCCCTGGCCGACCTCCGCGGCGGCGGTGTGCACCTCGGCACGCGCGCCGCCTCCGGCGTCCGGGACGAGGCGCACGCGCGCTGTCGTCGGATCGTCGAAGCCCTCGGAGAAGGCGATGTTCTTGAAGCCCGCCGCGTAGCCGACGCCCCGCACCACGCCCTCGCCGCCGGTCGCGCCGAAGGCTCCGCCGGGCAGCGCCCGAGGGTCGTCCGCGCGTGGCGGCAGCGGCCGGGCGGCAAGCTCGCCGAGCAGGCGCGAGACCGCGACCGGCCCCCGGATCGCCTGCCCGAACGGCAGGACGTCCCCGCTGCGCAGCTCGTTGCGGCGGCGCAGCTCCAGCGGGTCGAGGCCGACGGCGCGCGCCAGGCGATCCATCTGCGACTCGTAGGCGAACGCGACCTGCACGGCGCCGAAGCCGCGCATCGCGCCGTTGGGCGGGTTGTTCGTGTAGGCGACCGTGCCCTCCAGGCGCGCGCTGGGGACGGCGTACGGGCCCGCCGCCAGCGTCGTCGCGTTGGCGATGACCGCCGTCGAGCTCGACGCGTAGGCGCCGCCGTCGAGCCAGAGCCGCGCGCGGACGGCGATCAGCACGCCCTGCTCGTCGGCCACGTGCTCGTACTCCATCCGCGCGGGGTGGCGATGGACGTGGCCGAGGAAGGACTCCTCGCGGCCGTAGGCCATGCGCACGGGGCGCCGTGTGCGCAGCGCCAGCAGGCAGGCGTGCAGCTGCATCGAGAGGTCCTCGCGCGCGCCGAACGCGCCGCCCACGCCGGCCAGCACGACGCGAACGCGCTCGGGGTCGAGGCCGAGCCCGGCGGCCACCTGGTCGCGGTCCACGTGCAACCACTGCGTCGCGACGTGCAGTTCCACGCCGCCGCCGTCGGCGTCGGGGATCGCGAGGCCCGACTCGGGGCCCAGGAAGGCCTGGTCCTGCGTGCCGACCTCGTACGTCGCGCGCACGACGACGGGCCCGTGGGCCGCGGGATCGCCGTGCAGCACGCGCACGGTGCGCAGCTCGTTGCCGCCGGGGTGCAGCGCGGGCGCGCCACCGGCGAGCGCCGCCTGCACGGTCGTGAGCGCAGTCAGCGGCTCGTAGGCCACGTCGACGAGCGCCGCGGCACGAGCGGCGGTCCGCGGGTCCTCGGCCGCCACGATCGCCACGGGCTCGCCGTGGTGGCGCACGCGCTCGAAGGCGAGCACCGGCTGGTCGGCGAGCACGCTGCCGACGAGCCGGTCGCCGGGCACGTCGCCGGCCACGAGCACCGCTCGCACGCCTGGCAGGGACGCGGCCGCGGAGGTGTCGATCGCCGCGATCAGCGCATGCGCGTGCGGGCTGCGGACGGTCGCGCCGTGCAGCATTCCGTCGGCGCGCAGGTCCGACGAGTACGCGAAGGCGCCCGTCACCTTCGCGCGCCCGTCGCTGCGGCGCAGCCGCGCCCCGATCGCGCCCGCGGGCGCCGTCACGCCGCCGCCCTGTCGCGCAGCCGCGCGCTCTGGCGCGCGAGGTCGGCGGCGAGCGCGTCGTCGTCGGCGGTCAGCAGGTTGCCGTCC
>JAXDFS010000125.1:0-4515 GCA_034665465.1 Solirubrobacteraceae bacterium | reverse complement strand
GCAGGCGCAACGAGCCACGAGGTCCCGGCGATCTTGTCATGATCATCGCCATGGACTCGGACGCGCCCGCGATTCTCGTTCGCGACCTGAAGAAGTCCTACGGCGATATCCACGCCGTGCGCGGGGTCGACTTCGAGGTCGCGCGCGGTGAGGTCTTCGGCCTGCTCGGCCCCAACGGCGCAGGCAAGACGACGACGGTCGAGATGCTCGAGGGCTACCGCGAGCGCACGAGCGGCATCGTCTCGGTGCTCGGCTACGACCCCGGCGGCCGGCCGCGGGCGCTGCGCGAGCGCGTCGGCATCGTCCTGCAGGACAGCGGCACCTACCGCCACGCGACGGTGCGCGAGCTCATCACCCACTGGGCCGGCTTCTACCCCTCCCCGCGCGACATCGAGGAGGTCATCGACCTCGCCGGCCTGCGCGAGTCCCAGGACGTGCGCGCGCGCAAGCTGTCGGGCGGGCAGGCGCGGCGCCTGGACTTCGCACTGGCGCTCGTCGGCGACCCCGAGCTGATCTTCCTCGACGAGCCGACGACCGGCTTCGACCCGGCCGCGCGGCGCGCGGCGTGGGAGACGATCCGCGCGCTCGCCGACCTCGGCAAGACCGTGCTGATCACCACGCACTATCTCGACGAGGCGCAGGCGCTGTGCGATCGCGTGGCGATCATCAAGGGCGGGCGCATCCTCGCGGTCGGCGCCCCGGCGGAGCTCGGGGTCGGCACCGCCTCGCGCTACCGGGTGAGCTGGCGCGACGACGACGGCGCCATGGTCACGCGCGAGACCGACGACCCGACGGCCCTGTTGCACCAGCTCACCAGCGCCGCCCTGGCGCGTGGAACGGGGCTCGTGGACCTCTCCGTGAGCCGTCCGTCGCTCGAGGACGTCTACCTCGAGCTCACGACCGAGGCGATTGTCGTCGAGGAGCCGACCGTATGAGCGAGATCGCCGCGCTGACCTGGCGCCAGTACCGCCTGGAGCGCAAGATGTTCTGGCGCAACCCGAGCGCGGCGTTCTTCAACTTCCTGCTGCCGCTGCTGTTCCTGTCGCTGTCCGGGGCGATCTTCTCGGGCAGCCAGACCGACCTGGACGTCATCGTCCCCGGCATCGCCGGCATGAGCGTCATGTCGACGACGTTCTCCGCGCTGGCCATGAACATGGTCTTCCTGCGCGAGCAGGGGGTGCTCAAGCGCCTGCGCGGGACGCCGCTGCCGTCGGGCGCCTACCTCGGCGGGCTCGCCGCCAACGCGGTCACCAACACCGCGATCCAGATCACGATCGTCGTCGCCGCGGGCGCCGCGGTCTTCGGGGTCGGGCTGCCGAAGGACTGGCTCGAGCTGCTGGTCTTCACCGCGGCCGGCGTCGTGTGCTTCGCGAGCCTCGGCGTCGCGCTGTCGCACGCGATCCCGAACTTCGACTCGGCGCCCGCGTACGTCAACGCGATCTTCCTGCCGCTGATCTTCGTCAGCGGCGTGTTCTACGACGCCGGCAACGCGCCGGCCTTCTTGCGCGACATCGCCGAGGTGCTGCCGCTGACGCACCTGATCGACGGGCTGTCGGCCGCGCTGGTCAAGGGCACGCCGTTCGCCGACGAGCTCTCCGACCTCGCGGTCGTGTGCGCGTGGGCCGTGTTCGGCATCTTCTTCGCCATCCGCGGCTTCAGCTGGGAGGCGCGCAGGGGCTGACGGGCCGTGGCCGCTGCGCCACGAAGGTCGGAGAAAAGACTGAAATGCACCGCTTTTCGGCGCAAGCGCGCGCCCAGCGGCATGAACGCCTGTGACCGAGACGAAGGGTCGAGGGCCCATGCGCCCTCCGGCATCGATCGTCGGTCTGCTGGCCGCGCTGATCTGCCTGTTCCCGATGGCGGCGGCGGCCGGTGCCTCCGGGCTCGCCGACGTCGCGGCGCTGCAGGTCGCGCTACGTGCCGCGGGCGCGTACGGCGGCGACGTCGACGGCATCCGCGGGCCGGCCACGACCGCCGCGGTACGCAGCTTCCAGCAGCGGGCGGCGCTCGTCGCTGACGGCCTCGCCGGCCCCGCCACCCGCCGCGCGCTCGGTGCGGTCGGGCTTCACCCCTACGGCAGCCGCGCGATGAGCGGCGGCGACGTCGGCTGGGACGTCGCGGCGCTGCAGTTCGAGCTCGCCGCGCACGGCTTTCCGTCGGGCATCATCGACGGCGCGATGGGGCCGCACGCCGTCCGGGCGCTGCAGGCCTTCCAGAGCCGGGCGGGCCTGGTGGCCGACGGCGTGGCCGGGCCGTCCGTCCTGCAGGCCCTGCGCGCCGCGCCACCGGTCTCCCCCGTTCGCCTGCTGGCGCCGCTGGCGGTCCCCGTCGGCGATCGCTTCGGCCCGCGCGGCGCGGGCTTTCACGCCGGGATCGACTTTCCGGCGCCGCTGGGCATGCCCGTGACCAGCGCGGGCTTCGGCACGGTGTCCTTCGCCGGCTACAGCGCCTCGGGCTGGGGCAACCTCGTCGTCGTGCGTCATCGCTTCGGGCTGAGCACCCTGTACGCGCACCTGTCGGTCATCGACGTCAGCCCGGGCCAGGCGATCGCCGCGGGCGCCCAGGTCGGCCGCGTCGGCGCCACCGGGAGGGCCACGGGCCCGCACCTGCATTTCGAGGTGCTGCTGCGCGGCGCGAACGTGGACCCGATGAGCGCGCTGTAGGCGTTCATGCCGGCGGCGGCCTCGAGACCGGTCACCCCTAGAAGCGCACCACGAACGCGTGCGGCGGCGAGCCGCTGACCGTGAGCGGCACCTCGCGCAGCGGGCCGGAGAGCCAGTCCTCGCGCAGCAGGCCGAAGACCGCGACGTCCAGCGAGTCGCCGTGGTGGCGATGAAAGGCGCGCAGCACGCCCTCGCGCTTGAAGCCGATGCGCTCGAGCGCGACCTGCGAGCGGACGTGGTCGACGTTCGCATAGGCGCCGATCCGCTCCAGGCCGCAGAGGGCGAACGCGACATGGCACATGAGCGCCTTGCACTCCCGGTTGGCTCCGGTGCCCCACCAGTCGCGTCCCAGCCACGTACCGATCGTGGCGCGGCGATCGCGCCTGGAGAGCTCGGCCAATCCGCTGATGCCGATCGGGCCCGCCTCGAGATGCTCGACGACGAGGTCGAGCTGCTCGCCGCGCTCGCGCTGGGCGGGCAGCCGCGCCAGGTAGGAGCGCGCCTCGATCTCCGAGGTGTACGGGCCCCACGAGAACCAGCGCGTCACCTCGGGATCGGATGCCTGCGCGTACAGGCCGGCGGCGTCGTCGCCAAGGGGAATCCGGACCCGCAGGGTCGGGCCGGTGACGGCGAGGTCGAGCACGGCGCGTAAGACTACGAGGACGCGCCGTGGGCGAGCTCCCGCGGTGCGCTTCACACACGCACAATTTTGAAGGGTATGACGGCGGGTGGCGCGGTGTTAGCCTGCGGCCGTCCAGGGGGCAGCATCAATGAGGAGGAAGTTCCATATGAGCCGTACCCGCATCCTGATCGCGTGCAGTCTCGCGATCGCAGTCCCGGCATCGCTGGCAGCCGTGTCCTCGGCTGCCGACACAACGCTCAAGGCCGTGTCCATGACGGGCAGTCAGGAGAGCCCCAAGGGCGATGCTGATGGCTCCGGCTCCGCCACGCTGACGCTCAAGTCGTCGAAGGTCTGCTACGTCATCAAGGTCAAGAAGGCCGGTCTGACGTTCCTGTCCGGGCACATCCATCCGGGCGCCAAGGGCAAGTCCAACCCCAAGCCGATCATCCCGCTGTTCCAGACCCCCAAGAAGGTCAAGGGCGGCAAGCTCGTCGGTTGCTCGGGCAAGGTGAAGGCCAGCGACATCGCAAAGGTCAGGGCCGCGCCGAAGAACTTCTACGTCAACGTCCACAACGCCAAGTACCCGGCCGGCGCCCTCCGCGGCCAGCTGAGCAAGTAGCGAGGTAGGCCCGCGCCCGAGCCATCGACCGAGAACGAGGAGCTCGCGCTCGCGGTGGCTCTGGCGCGCGAGCTCCTGCACGGCTCGGGCGCACTGCGCGTCAGCATCGCACTCGACGGCGGCCGCCCGGCTGTCGTGGAGTGCGAACGGCTGCGCGCGATCGTCGTCAGCGACGAGGACGGCCGGCGCGAGCTGCCCCACGACGCAGCGGCCGGCCGGACGCTGCCCGAGCTGCCGCAGATGCACAGGGTCGGCCGCTTCGCGGTCGACCCGCGTGACGGCAGCGTCGCGGGCATGCTCGGCGGCCTCGAGCTGCTCGGTCGCGCGGTCCGCGACATCGCCGCGCTGCTGCCCGGCCGCAGCGTCGTCGCCGCCGACTACGTGACGACCGACCCGCAGCTTGCGCTCGGCATCGCCGGGCGCCCCGGCGAGCCGATCGTCGTGCTGATCGGCGACGAGGAGGTCGCGCTGGAGCCGTGAGGCCGTCAGGCCATCGGCAGCTCGGCCGGGTTGACCCCCACGATCGCGCGCGAGTCGTGGCTGCGCACCAGCACGAGCGTCGCGATGATCCCGAGGATCGCGAAGCCCGCTCCCGCGAGGAAGGCCAGCTG
>JAXDFS010000124.1:0-3612 GCA_034665465.1 Solirubrobacteraceae bacterium | reverse complement strand
GCGCCGCTACCGTCACCGGGCTCGAACCCGACCCCGCGACCGCCTGCGCCGCGGCGGAGCGCTTCGCCGACGACCCCGCGGTCACCATCGTCCAAACCGACTTCGCTGGGCGCGACCCGCAGCGGCGCTGGGACGCCGTCACCCTCGTCGCCGTCCTGCACCATCTCCCGCTGGCGCCCACCCTGCGGGAACTGCGCGGCTGTCTTGCTCCGGGCGGGCGTCTCGTGGTCGTCGGCTGCTATCGGGAGGCCGGGCCCGCCGATCTGCTCGCCTCCCTGCTGGCGTTGGTCGCCAACCCGATCATGGGACTGGTCAAGCACCCGGGCCGCGCCGATGCGCCGCCCTTGCACATGACGGCGCCCACCGCCGAGCCGCAGGAGACCCTGGCCGACATCCGGGACACGGCCGCACAGGAGTTGCCCGGCGCCCGGATCCGGCGTCGCCTGTTCTGGCGATACACCCTGGTCTACGACGCCCCGCCGCGTTGACGCCAGTAACCAGCGGGAACACACCTCCACGGCTCTTTTCTGCCAGTCCGCACCCCCACGATCGCAACCCATCCTGGGAGCACCCGTGTCCACACGCGAGACCAACGAAGCCGAACGGGCGAACGCCCGAAACGATCCGCTCCGCGCACATCGACTGCTGGCGCAGCTTCAGCACCGACCACTTGACGCTCAGTTCGCCGAGTCGCCCGTTTCTGCACGTCAGGCACGAACACGGCAGTTCAAGAATGCGCTGGTCGTTCACCGTCGGGACCAGCGTGGTCCCCATCTGATCCCGAAGAACCGCTGACGCTGCGGCGCCCCGGGCGCCGCAGTCCGCACACCGCCCGCCAGGCGCTACGATCGACGGGAGAACCGAGCCCGGCGGACGCCGCTCGTCTGGCGACGGCTGGCCCTGTGCGGTGGGTGTGCGGCCGTCGACTGGTGGTCGATCAGTGGCCATGCTTCCCGTACGCGGGCGGACTGTCCGGCCCCGCGGCATCGGTCTCCCGCAGATCCGTGGGTCCGGGTCGCGTCTCGGAGGAGCCGCTTCGGCGCTCTCCCCGCGACGACCATCGCCCGACCGCAGCCCTGTGCGCGGCACGGCTGCCACGGCGGCCGTGCCGTGCGCCCGAAGGAGGAGTTAGTGGCTCGACGAGGCCAGCCCCAGACCAGGGCTCGCCGTACCGCCCCGCGCGACCGTCGTCGCGGACGCGGCCGCGACGACGTCAACTCGGTGCTCGCCCGCGCCGTCCAGGAGGTCGAAGCAGCCCTCCGGAGCGGTCGGGTCACGCCCGCGACGCGCACGAAGTTCCAGGCCGTCGCATTGCTGCTGCGCGATGAGCGCGCCCGGGTCCGGGCGGAGGAGAACAGCAGCGACACGCACCGGGCCGAGCAGCTCAAGCGCCTCGACGGCATCGCGACGATCCTCGCGAAGAGCGCCGTGCGTGATTCCGGGCTCCTGGCGCTCCTCGTCGAGGACGCCGTCGTCTCCGACGAGGCCCGGTCGCTCAAGCGGGACATGCTGAGGACCGCGGGCATCGAGTCGGGCGCCGACGAGCTCCCGCCGGTGGAGCCCCCGGCCGCCGCCACCGAGCACCGGGTGGTGCCGCGGTCGGTCATCTCGCGGCAACTGGCCAACCCCTTCCTCGCCCCCGACGTCTCCGCCGTCCGGCCGAGCGCACCTCGTCCGACGCGGCTGGCCTCTTGGGAGCTGATCGGCCCGCTGCTCAGCTCGTTCGAGCGCGCCGGCAGCGGAGCCGCGGCGTGCATGGCCCTCCCCGCGCCGACCTCCCGGTACACGCCGCGCAGCCTGGAGCTGATGCCGCACCAGGCCCGGCTGGTCGCCGCGGCCGCGGCCGGCCACCGGACCTTCCTCCTCGCCGACGAGCCCGGGCTGGGCAAGACGGCCCAGGCGCTGCTCGCCGCGGAGGCCGCGAACGCCTACCCGCTGCTCGTCGTCGTGCCCAACGTCGTCAAGACGAACTGGGTGCGCGAGGCCGGGATGTGGACGCCCCACCGCTCGGCCACCGTGATCCACGGCAACGGTGACTCGATCGACGGATTCGCCGACATCGTCGTCGTCAACTACGAGGTGCTCGACCGGCACGTGGGATGGCTCGGCGACTTCGGCATGCGTGGCATGGTCGTCGATGAGGCGCACTTCATCAAGAACAAGTCCTCCCAACGCTCGCGGCACGTCCTGGCGCTCTCCGAGCGCATCCGGTCCTTCACCGCGCACCCGCTGCTGATGGCCCTCACCGGCACCCCGCTGATCAACGACATCGACGACTTCCGGGCGATCTGGCAGTTCCTCGGCTGGATCGACGAGACGAAGCCGCTCGCCGAGCTGATGAACGCGCTCGACGAGACCAGCCTGACACCCGCCGACCCGGGGTTCTACGCCGCGGCCCGCCAATGCGTCGTCGATCTCGGCATCGTCCGTCGCCGGAAGGTCGACGTGGCCGCCGACATCCCCGCGCGCCGCATCGCCGACCTCCCCGTCGAACTGGACGGGCCAGCCGGTCGGTCGATCCGAGCGGCCGAGCGCGAACTCGCTCGCCGGATGGTGTCGCGGTACGAGCAGGCACTGGGCGGCCGCCGGTCCGGTGCCGTCGTCGAGGGCATCGACCACGACCTTGTGCGCCAGGTGGCCAGGTGGGAGCAGAAGGACGCGACCACCTCGACGACCGGCGAGAACGTCTTCAGCATGATGCGGCGCATCGGCCGGGCGAAGGCCGACCTCGCCGCCGACTACGCGGCCCAACTCGCGCGCAGCGCGGGCAAGGTGGTCTTCTTCGCCAAGCACGTCGACGTGATGGACGCCGCCGAGGAGACGTTCGCCAAGCAGGGGATCCGGTACTCGTCGATCCGTGGCGACCAGACGCCCGGCGTGCGGCAGCGCAACATCGACGCCTTCGTCAACGACCCCGACGTGGCCATCGCAGTTTGCTCGCTGACCGCGGCCGGCGTGGGCCTCAACCTCCAGGTCGCCTCCGACCTCGTGCTCGCCGAGCTCTCCTGGACCGCCGCGGAACAGACCCAGGCCATCGACCGCAGCCACCGCATCGGCCAGGCGCAGCCCGTCACCGCGTGGCGCATCATCGCCGCGCAGACGATCGATGCCCGGATCGCCGAGCTGATCGACAGCAAGGCCGGCCTCGCCGCCCAGGCTCTCGACGGCTCGGAGGAGGAGGTCGGGTCGTCGGCCGACGTGCAACACGAGGCGCTCGTCGCGTTGCTGACCGAGGCGCTGTCGGCGGCCCCGACGCACCTCGAGAGCTGACGGGGCGAGCGCCGCGTCTCGTGTGGTGGCGGGTGCGCGGCGGACCATCTCGATCTGCCAGCCCGACGATCGTCGGCGTCGGGGATCTCGATTCGACGCGTCCCGGGCGTGCTGCCGGGGCATCGACCGAGCTTCGTGTCCTGCACGCCGACGTCGTCGACCAGGGTGACTCACGGTGTGCGCAGAAGGCCAGTGGGGCTGGGCCTCGCCGAGGCTCCCTACGAGCGCCCGCAGCGCGTCGTCGTCGCGTCGCTGCCCCGAACGGCCTCGAGCAAGATGAGTCGGGTCGCCGTCCTCGACCTCGTCTGTGCCGTGACCGCGGAGGCGCTTCGTCCGAGGTCG
>JAXDFS010000123.1:0-3222 GCA_034665465.1 Solirubrobacteraceae bacterium | reverse complement strand
ACGTCGCGCGCACGGCGGGGCCGCCGGCGGCCGAATCGATCTCGCCGGGCGCGCCGTCGCCCATCATCCGGTGCACGTAGAGCATCACCGCGCCCTGGTTGGCGCGCTTGCCTGTGCGCCCGAAGTTCCACATCGCGTAGGACATGCGGCGCAGGCTCTCCGACGTGACGAGGTCGCCCTCGCGGTTTCGCAGCTCGTCGGCGGAGCGCCGGCGGAAGTCGTAGGAGCGCCCCGGGTACCAGAAGCGCAGATCGAGGCAGAACGCCGGCCCCTCGACGTCGCGGATCGCGCCGCGGTAATCCCCGAACCAGCGCAGGCCGTAGCGGTAGGTCTTGTACTGCCCGACGCCGGTCGTGCCGCAGCTGTCGCGCCCGCCGCGAGAACAGGGGTCGTTCTGGTTGGGTGGCTCGGCGGCCAACGCCGCCGCCGGGGAGATCGCCGCTGCGAGGACCAGGACGATCAGGAAGCGGCGAAGAAAGCGGCGAACCACCAGCCGCTTCTACCAGACTTCGCGGACACCGCGCTAGGTCTGGACGGGCTCCGCGGCCTCGTGGGCCCGCGCGGGCACCTCGCCCCAGAGCTGCTCGAGGCGGTAGAAGTCGCGCGCCTCGGGGGTGAAGATGTGGACGACGACGTCGAGGTAGTCCATCAGGACCCAGCGCGACTCGCCGAGGCCCTCGACGCGGCGCGGCAGCAGCCCGTGGTCGTCCTTGAGCGACTGGTGGATGCCGTCGTGGATCGCCTTGACCTGACGCGCGGTGTTGCCCGAGCAGACCAGGAAGAAGTCGGTGTAGCCGAGGACGCCACGCACGTCGAGCTCGACGACGTCGATCGCCTTCTTGTCGGCCGCGAGCGCGGCGATGGTCTCTGCAAGCTCATCTGGCGTCATCGGTACAGCCTTCCACGAGCGATGCGCTCGGCAACGGGATCAGGGACGAGATAGCGGATGCTGCGGCCATCGGCGACGCGGCGGCGGATCTGCGAGGACGAGATGTCCAGGCGCGGCATGTCGAAGAAGACGGGGGATGGAGCGTCGGGAAAGGTCGTGCGCAGCCGCTCGGCGATGTCGGCGTGGACCGCATCCTCGCGCTCGGCGACGGCGAGTGTCGCGAGCTCGAGCACCGCCTCCGGCTCGCGCCACGACGGCAGTCCGAGGGCGATGTCGCCCCCCACGATGAAGGTCAGGTCGTCCTCCGGCGTCTGCGCATGCAGTTCGCGCAGCGTATCGACCGTGTACGACGGCCCGCCGCGCCGCACCTCCAGATCGCAGACGCCCAGCCGCTCGTCGTCCCGCACGGCCAGCCGGCACAGCTCCAGGCGCTCCTGCGGCCCGGGGTCCTGCGCGGCCTGCTTGTGCGGGGGCCGGGCGACCGGGGTGAGCAGCACGCGCTCGAGCCCCAGCTGCGCCGCGGCCTCCGACGCACAGACCAGGTGGGCCAGGTGCGGCGGGTTGAACGACCCCCCCAGGATGCCGATGCGCGCCACTAAGGCCGCGTGTGGCCGTCTCCGACGACCACGTACTTGGACGTGCACAGCTCGCGCACGCCGATCGGCCCGCGCGCGTGCAGCTTCTGGGTCGAGTTGCCGATCTCCGCGCCCATCCCGAACTCGCCGCCGTCGGTGAAGCGCGTCGACGCGTTGACGTAGACGCAGGCGGCGTCGACGCCGCGCTCGAAGGCGCGCGCGGACGCGGCGTCGCCGGTCACGATCGCCTCCGAGTGCCCGGAGCCGTGCGCGTTGACGTGCTCGATCGCCTCCCCCACCGAGTCGACCACGCCGACCGCCAGCACGAGGCCGAGGAACTCGGTGTCCCAGTCCTCGTCGGTGGCGTCGCTGAGCGCCGGCGCGAGCTCGCCCGACAGCGCCCGCGTGCGCCCGTCGACGCGCAGCGCCACGCCCGCGTCGCGCAGCGCGCGCAGCGCCCGTGGCAGGAACGCGGGCGCGGCGGCGGAGTGCACCAGCAGCGTCTCCGCCGCGTTGCAGACGCCGGGCCGCTGGACCTTCGCGTTGAGGATGATCCGCTCGGCCGCGTCGAGGTCGGCCGAGGCGTCGACGTAGACGTGGCAGTTGCCCGAGGCGGCGTAGATCACGGGAACCGTCGCGACTGCCTTCAGCGCCGCCTTCAGGCCCTCGCCGCCGCGGGGGAAGATGAGGTCCACGACGCCGTCCTGGGTCGCGAGCTCGGCGAGCTCTGCGCGCCCGCCGCCGGCGACGAGCCCGATCGCGCCCTCCGGCACGCCGGCGCCGGTCGCGGCCTCGGATGCGATCGCGGCGAGCACGGCGTTCGAGTGCGCGGCCGACGAGGACCCGCGCAGCACGACGGCGTTGCCGGACTTCAGGCACAGCGACGCGGCGTCGATCGTGACGTTCGGGCGCGCCTCGTAGACGACGGCGACGACCCCGAACGGCACGCGCATCCTGCGCACGTCGAGCCCGTTGGGCAGGCGCCGCCCCTCGATGACCTCTCCGACCGGGTCGGGCAGGGCCGCTATCGCCCGGGTGCCGGCGGCGACCGCCGCGATCCGCCCGGGGTCGAGCGCCAGGCGGTCCAGCAGCGCGGCGTCCAGCCCCGCCGCGCGGCCGTCCTGCATGTCGCGTGCGTTGGCCTCGACGATCTCGTCGGTGCGGGCGATCAGCGCGTCGGCGATCGCCAGCAGCGCGGCGTCCTTCGTGTCGCTGTCCAGCGCGGCGAGCGTGCGCGCGGCGTCGCGCGCGGCGAGGCAGACGTCGGACACGCTGCGGGTGACGGTGGCCATGGAGAAAGCGTACGCGCCGGCGTCAGGACAGCACGAAGTAGTCGCGGTGGATCGCCTCGTCGGTCGCGCGCGGCAGGACCTCGCGCACGGCGATCGACTTCATCCCCTTCACGCGCAGCAGCTCGTCGGCGTCGTAGTTGCAGATGCCCTTGCCGATGACGATCGCGCCGTGGGCGACCTGCACCGCGTCGCCGGCGTCGAAGCTGCCGCGGACCTCGGTGATCCCGACCGGCAGCAGCGACGTCCCGCCGTCGCGCAGCGCGCGTGCGGCGCCGGCGTCGACCACGACCGTCCCGCGCGAGGGCTTGGCGTACTTCAGCCAGAGCGTGAAGGACGAGTAGCGCGTCTCGCGCGCCGGGAAGCGGGTGCCGGCCTGCCCGCCGTCGAGCGCCTGGGCCAGCGCGCCGTCGCGCAGGCCGCTGCAGATGACCGTCTCGATCCCGCCCGCCGTCGCCATCTCGGCCGC
>JAXDFS010000122.1:0-8147 GCA_034665465.1 Solirubrobacteraceae bacterium | reverse complement strand
GTGGGAGCGGATGACGTCGCGGGCGGCGCCGAGGAAGTCGATGTCGCGCACGATCTCGAAGCCGGTCAGCGGGTGCTGCTCGATGATCGCGCGCTCGGCCGGCGTCAGCGGGCCGGGCTTGAAGAGGATCGCGTCGGGCACGGCGACCTTGCCGGCGTCGTGCAGGAGGAAGCCGAACTCGATCTGCGGCTCCTCGCTGAGGTGCATGCCGGCGGCGTCGGCGATCTGCAGCCCGTAGGCGGCGACGCGCTCGGCGTGGCGGCCGGTGTAGGCGTCGCGCGCCTCGACGGCGCTGGCCAGGGCACGCACGGTGAGCATGTAGGAGCGATGCAGCTCGTGCGCGCGGGCGCGCTCCTGCTTGAAGGTATCGCGCAGGTCGGCGGCATAGCGCTCGAGCTGGTGCTCCTTGTCGGCCGCCTCACGGGTGCGCTCGGCCAGCTCGGCCTCGAGCCTGGAGATCCGCGCGAGCAGCTGATCCGGCGTGTCCACGATCGTCATGTTCCCTGCAGTCTGGCGGTCTCGCCAAGTACGGCGCGCAGCGCGCTCACGGCCTGCGGCACCGGCAGCACCGGCATGCCGACCGCCGCGCCCTCGCTGCGCCATTCGCCGTCGGTCGAGAAGAGGATGACCGAGCGCCCGCGCCGGCGTCCGCGCAGCGCCGATCCCTGCAGCACGGCCGGCGCATTGGAAAGGCTCGTGTGCACGAGCGCGACCTCGAAGAGCTCCTCGCCGCCGACGCGGGCGGCCTCCTGCGCACTGGTGACCCAGCGATGCTCGATGCCCAGCTGCTCCAGCGACTGGCCGACCTCGGCGCGGACGCGCTCGGGTGCGAGCACGAGCACGCGCGAGCGCCTGGCGTGGATCGCGGCGTCCAGGACGTCGGTGAGGCGGTTGCGGTCGATCGGCTTGGCGACCGCCCATTCGCCCTCCAGCGCCGGCAGCGTGGAGGACACCGACACGAAGATGACCGGCAGCTCGCGTAGCCGCGGGTCCGCGCGCACGGCGCTCAGGACCTCCAGGCCGTTGAGGCCGGGCATCAGGATGTCGAGCGTCATCGCGTCGAAGTGCTCGGCGCGCAGCTGCTCGAGCGCCTCGGCGCCGGAGTGCACGCGCACCGTCTGCACGCCGAGCGGCGCCAGCTGCTGGGAGATGAGCGCCGCAAGCGCGGGCTCGTCGTCGACGACGAGCACGCGGCGCGCGGCGAGCGACGACAGCGACGCGGCGGGCGCGCCGTTGCCGAGCGCCGGCGCAGCCGGCAGGCTCACCGCGAATGTCGTGCCGCGCCCCGGCGTGCTCGTCACGTCGACCGAGCCGCCGTGCAGGTCGACGAGCGACTTCACGATCGCCAGCCCGAGGCCCGTGCCGGGGCTGCGGCGCTCGTCCGACGAGCCGCGGTAGAAGCGATCGAAGATGCGGCGCAGATCCTCCGGCGCCATCCCGCGGCCGCTGTCGCTCACGACGATGCGCGTCGCGCTGCGGTCGCCCTCGAGACGCACGGTGATCGTGCCCTCGTCGCCGGTGTAGAGGTGCGCGTTGGTCATGAGGTTCGTGATGATCTGGCGCACGCGGGCCGGATCGGCCAGCGCGGGCACCCGCGGCTCGGCGATCTGCAGATCCAGGCGCTGGCGCTTCTCCAGCAGCCGCGGCTGCATGAGCGCGGTGACCTCCTCGACCGTCGAGCGCAGATCGACCGAGCGGGCATGGATCTCGAACTGGCCGGACTCGATGCGCGCGATGTCGAGCAGGTCGTTGACGAGGTCGACGAGCCGGTCGGTCGACTGCAGCACGATGCGGATGAACTCGTGCTGGCGCTCGGTCAGGTTCTCGCTGTTGGTGGTCTCCAGCAGCTCGATGAAGCCCTTGATCGAGGTCAGCGGGCTGCGCAGCTCGTGCGAGGCGGTCGCGACGAAGTCGCTCTTGGCCTGCTCCAGGCGCGCGCGCTCGGTGATGTCGCGCAGCGTCCAGACGACGCCGCCCTCGGGCCCCGCGAGCCGGGCTGCGGTGACGGCGAGGGCGAGCGAGCCGCCGAGCTGCACCGTGACCTCGCCGGCGAGCGCGTCCTGCAGGCGCGGCAGCGGGCTGTGGGCGCCGTAGGCCGGGCCGCCGATCGACAGGCCGCCGGCGAGCTCGCGCGCGCGGGGGTTCATCGTCGTGACGCGGTCGCCGGCGTCGACGATGATCAGGCCGTCGCCGAGGCTCTCCATCGTCGTCGTCAGGCGCTGGCGCTGGGTCTCGACGCGCGTGCCGGCCTCGGCGAGATCCTGGCCCATCGTGTTGAACGCCTGGCCGAGCGCCTCGAGCTCGCTCGGCCCGGAGGCCTGCACGCGGACGTTCAGGTCGCCGGCGGCCATCCGCCGCGTCGCCGTGACGAGCTCGTCGAGCGGGCGGTGCATCGTGCGGATCAGCAGCGTGAGGAACGCGAGCACGCCGATCAGCGCGAGGCCGGCGCTGACGCCGATCGCGATCGTCGCCGTCCGCGAGCGGCTCGTGGCGTGGTCCTTGGCGTCGTCGCGGCGCACCTGCTGGCGTGCGGCGAGCGCGGCGACGCTGGTGCGCACGGCGCGCAGGTCACGGCGCGCGCGCCGCCGGCTCGCGTCGACCGTCGGATGGCGCGCGAGCGCGCGTGCGTCGCGCGCCGCCGGGGCGATGTCGGCCGCCAGCGCCCGGCTCGCGACATCCTGGGCAGACAGCCCGCGAACGTCGGCGGCGCGGCCGGTGACGGCTCTCGCCGCGAGGGCGACGTTGCGCGCCGCGGTGCGCGAGCGGGGGCTCGCGAGGTTGGCCTCCAGGGCGACGGCGGCCGTCAGGAGGTTGGCGCTGGAGACCTCCAGCGACGACGCCGCGGTGAGGCGATCCTCGTACTGCTGACGGGCGTCGATGAGCGATGCGATCCCGAGCGCGCCGATGATCGCGAGCAGGATCGTGAGGCCCAGGAGCGCGACCCGCAGGGTGAGGGCGATCGAACGTCCTTGCGGGGCCGCCTCGGTGCCTATCATCGGATCATGGACCTCGTGGGCGCATGGCTGCGCCAGCTTCTCCGGGCCGGGACGGCCGCGGCGCTCGTGCCCGTCGCCATGGTCGCCGCGCTCGTCGTCGTGTTGATCGGCGCGGGCGGCTTCGGGGGGCTGAGCTCCCTGCGCCAGGTCGTCGCCGGGCCGAAGGTGTCGCCGACGCAGGTCGCCCAGACGGGGCGCGACACGCCCGCCGTGACGCCGCGTGCCGACCGCCGGCGCGCGCGCCCGGCCCCGGCGCGGCCACCGCGCGTCGCGCCGCAGGCGCCCGTCACGCCGCCGCCCGCCACGACCCCGCCGCCACCGGTGACGCCGCCGCCGGTCACGCCTCCTGCTCCGCGACCGCCCCCGGTGGTCAGCACGCCGCCACCGCCTGCACCGCCGCCCCCGCCGCCCGAGCAGGTGGCGACGCCGGAGAAGCCGGCGATCGAGCAGACCACGCAGCAGCTCGTCGACGGGGTCGACACGACGCTGGACACGGTGGGTGAGCTGTTGGTCGCGATCATCAATCGGCTGGGACGGCTGCTGCCGCCACCACGATGACGGAAGTGTCGATGGCGTACCGGGAGCATCCGCCCACGCGGGCCCTGGCCGCCTGGGTCGCCTGCACGTGGGAGCGCTGCGACGGGGGATCGCAGCCGGTGCGCGTCCTGCCCGACGGCTGCATCGACATCGTCTGGACGGCGGAGGCGGGCGCGACCGTCGTCGGCGCCAACACGAGCGCGTTCGTGGTGGCGCTGCCGGCGCGCACGCACGTCGTCGGCGTGCGGATGCGCCCGGGGGCGGCGCCGCCACTGCTGGGCGTCGACGGCGCCGCGCTGCGCGATGCGCGCGTCGCACTCGCGCAGCTGTGGGGCGACGACGCCCTGCGCCTCGCCGAGGACGTCTGCGAGAGCGACGACCGCGCGGCGGCGCTGCTGGCGGCGCTCGCGCCGCGCGCCGCCGCCGCCGGCGCACCGGACGCCCTCGTGCAGGCCGCCGTCGGGCGCCTGCAGGACGCCGCGCTCGGTGTCCGTGAGCTGGCCGGCGAGCTGTACGTCAGCGAGCGCCAGCTGCGCCGGCGCGTCGGCAGCGCGGTCGGCTACGGGCCCAAGCGCCTGGCGCGCGTGCTGCGCCTCGAGCGCGCGCTGGCGGCGGCCCGTGCCGGCGAGGAGCTCGCCCGCGTGGCGGCGGGCGCGGGCTACGCCGATCAGGCCCACTTCGCGGGCGACTGCCGCGAGCTCGCGGGGCTGTCGCCCACCGCGCTGCTGGCGTAGGCGCGATGGCCGATTCCTGCAAGACGAGGGCCGCGGCGTGGGGGAGGATGGGCGCATGACGAGCAAGCTCACCGAGATACCGAACGTCGGCCCAGCCGTCGCGCGCAAGCTCGAGCGCCTCGACGTCCGCGCGCTCGACGACCTGCGCGGGCGCGACCCCCAGGAGCTCTTCGAGCGCCTCTGCGCGCTCGACGGCCGCAGCCACGACCCGTGCCTGCTCGACACGTTCGTCGCCGCCGTGTCCTACGCCGACGGCGGCCCCGCCCGCCCCTGGTGGGAGTTCAGCCGCGAGCGCAAGGCGCGCGCAGATGGCTGATCCCCCGCAGCTGAGCCTGGGCTGGGTCATCGTCTACGTCGACGACCCGGCGGCCGCGTCGGCGTTCTACGAGGCGACGTTCGGGCTGCGCGGCGAGTTCGTGGCCGAGACCGGGACCTACGCCCAGCTCGACACCGGGCCGACCCGCCTGGCGTTCGCCGCCTACGCGCTGGGCGACGAGAACTTCCCCGGCGGCGTGGCGCGGGCGGGCGCCGGCGAGCCGCCGCGCAACGTCGAGATCGCGCTCGTCGCGCAGGACGTCGACGGCGCCTACGAGCGGGCGCTGCAGGCGGGCTGCGCGTCGCTGGCGGCGCCGAGGGACAAGCCGCACGGCCAGCGCGTGGCCTGGGTGCGCGACCCGTTCGGCACGCTCGTCGAGCTCGCCTCGCCGCTGTGACGCGCAGCGCGTGTGTACGGGCCAGGCGCCGTCGGGTAAGCCCAGAGCATGTCCCGCTACATCTTCCGCTGTCAGTTCTGCGATCGCCAGCCTGACCCGCTCACGCAGGTCAGCCTCGAGAAGACCGTCGCCAATGTCGCGTTCGGGACCTACGTCGATGCCATGCCGGAGAAGTGGCTCGTCTGGCACGGCAAGGGCCCGTACGGGCCGCCGCGCTACGCGTGCCCCGATCATCGCGGCGACCTCGTCGGCTACCTGCGCGACCACTACGGGGCGATCGGCCCGCACCCCTGGAAGCGCCCGCCGTACCCGACGGAGGTGGTCGGCAACAAGCGCGACGAGGCGGCTGCCTTCAGCCTCTCGTCGATGCCGCGCTGGGGCGGTCCGCCGACCGGGCAGTCCTAGAGGCCGCCGCGCGCGATTCGCAGCGCCAGGCGTCCGTGGAGGGCTGCCGTGTCGGCCGCGCTGCGCGGCCCGCCGGGTGAGAACCACTCCCCGACGAGCACGACCATGTTGAGGATCGCCATGCTCGCGGCCTGGACGGCGTCCTCGCTGCCGAGCTCGCCGAACGAGAAGCTGCCGCGCCGCTCGCCCTCGCGCAGCACGTCGGCGAACAGCGCGCGCACGCGCCTGCGGCGGCGCACGATGCTCTCGCGCTCGCCGGCGGGGAGGTAGAGGTAGTCGCGGTTGGCGACGCGCGTCTCGCGCGGCCGCGCGACATGGAAGGCCGTGAACGCGGAGGCGAGCGCCTCGAGCTGCACGACCGGATCGCCGCCGCTGCCGCGCAGCGTCTCGCTGAGCAGCGCGTCGGCCTCGTCGTGCACGCGGTCGACGATTGCGAACAGCAGCGCCTCCTTGGAGGCGTAGTGGTTGTAGATCGCCCCGGGGGTCAGGTTGCAGGCGTCGGCGAGCTCGCGGACCGTCGTGCCGGTATAGCCGCGCTCGTTGAACAGCTGCAGCCCGGCCTCGTGGATGCGCTCGCGCGTGTCGCTTGGTGAGCGGACGTTCACTGCCATGAGGAAGATCCTACGCCAGTTTCACGGGACTTGTTGCTTCTATATGAACATACGTTCATACTCACTCGCATGAACTTCGAGCTCTCCGACGATCACGAGCTCCTGCGCCGCACGGTCCGCGACTTCGCCGAGAACGAAATCGCCCCGGTCGCCGAGGAGCACGACCGCGCGAAGTCGGTCCCCTACGATCTCATCGCCAAGCTCGGCGCGCTGAACCTCATGGGGATCCCGTTCCCCGAGGAGTACGGCGGCGCCGGCGGCGACACGCTCGCCTATGCGCTCACCGTCGAGGAGATCACGCGCGTGGACTCCTCGGTGGCGATCACGCTCTGCGCGCACACGTCGCTTGGCACGCAGCCCATCTACCTGTTCGGCAGCGAGGAGCAGAAGCGCGACTGGATGCCGCGGCTGTGCAGCGGCTCGATCCTCGGCGCCTTCGGGCTGACGGAGGCCGAGGCGGGATCGGATGCGGCCAACACGAAGACGCGGGCGCGCCTGGACGGCGGCGACTGGGTCATCGACGGCGCCAAGCAGTTCATCACCAACGCCGGCACCGACATCTCCGGCGTCGTGACGATCACCGCGCTGACGGGGGAGAACGAGATCTCCAACCTCCTCGTGCCCAACGGCACGCCGGGCTACGAGCAGGGCGAGCCCTATCGCAAGATGGGCTGGCACGCCTCCGACACGCGCCCGCTGACCTTCGACGGCTGCCGCGTGCCCGAGGGCAGCCTGCTCGGCCCGCGCGGGGCCGGCTTCAAGCAGTTCCTGCACGTCCTGGCGATCGGGCGCATCGGCGTCGCCGCGATGGGCCTCGGCCTCGCCCAGGGCGCGCTCGACCAGGCGCTGGCCTACGCCAAGGAGCGCCGCGCGTTCGGCCGGCCCATCTCCAAGTTCCAGGCGATCCAGACCAAGCTCGCCGACATGTCCACCGAGATCGAGGCGTCGCGGCTGCTCGTCTACCGCGCGGCGCTGCTGAAGGACTCGGGCCGCGACTTCAGCCTCGCGGCCGCGCAGGCGAAGCTCAAGACCGGGCGCCTGGCGGTGCACTGCGCCAACGAGGCGGTGCAGATCCACGGGGGCTACGGCTACATCGAGGAGTACCCCGTCTGCCGCATGTACCGCGACGCGAAGATCCTGACGATCGGCGAGGGAACGGACGAGATCCAGCAGATGGTCATCGCGCGGGCGCTGGGGGCGTAGGTGACGTCGTCCGAAGGTCAGAGCCTGCGATGACCGCAGGACGGGGCCCTTCGTATCCGACGTCCGTGCAGATTCGCGAGGTCGGCCCGCGCGACGGATTTCAGAACGAGCGCGAGACGATCGCGACCGCCGACAAGGTGGCGCTCATCGACCGGCTCGCGCGGACCGGCGTCAGGCGCCTGGAGATCACGAGCTTCGTGCGCCCCGACGTGATCGCGCAGCTCGCCGACGCAGAGGCGGTGCTCACCGCGATCGACGTGCCCGACGGCGTCTCGCGCAGCGTGCTGATCCCCAACGAGCGCGGCCTCGAGCGCGCGCTGCACCACCGCGAGCGCTTCGAGGAGGTCGGCGTCTTCCTCTCGGCGAGCGAGACCCACAACCAGCGCAACGTCAACCGCTCGGTCGCGCAGTCGCTCGCGGCGCTGGACCGCGTCATCGCCCGTGCGACGGGGGCCGGGTTGCGCGTCGAGGCGATCATCGCGACGAGCTTCGGCTGCCCGTACGAGGGCCCGGTCGCCCGCGACCACGTGCTCGAGCTCGCGCACCACCTCGTGCACGCCGGCGCGCAGGAGGTCGCCTTCGGCGACACGACCGGCATGGCCAACCCGGTGCAGGTCGCAGAGCACTTCGCGGCGGCGCGGCATGTGCTCGGCGACGGCATCGAGCTCACCGCGCACTTCCACAACACGCGCGGGCAGGGACTGGCGAACGTGCTCGCCGCCCTACAGGCCGGGTGCACCTCGTTCGAGTCGAGCTTCGGCGAGCTCGGCGGCTGTCCGGTGCCCCCGGGAGCGACGGGCAACATCGCCAGCGAGGACCTCGTCTCGATGCTGCACGAGATGGGCATCGAGACCGGCATCGACCTCGACGCGCTGCTGGCCGCGACCGACGCCCTCGGGCGCGTGCTGGGCCGCCCACTGGGGTCGCACACGCACGTCGCCGGGCCGA
>JAXDFS010000121.1:0-3289 GCA_034665465.1 Solirubrobacteraceae bacterium | reverse complement strand
GCGCAGCGGTCATCAGGGGCTCAACGCGCTCGCCTATCCGGCACTCGGGCTGCTCGTGCTGACGATGCTGCTGGCCTACTCGCGCGGCGCGCTGCTGGCGGCCGCGATCGGCGCCGCATTCTGGTTCGCGACCGTGCCGCTGCGCCTGCGCGGCGCCGCGGTGCTGATCGTCGGCGGCGGCGGCGGTGCGCTCGTGGCGGCCTGGGCCTTCTCGCAGAACGCGCTGAGCGACGACCGCGTCCCGGTCGACCTGCGCAACCAGGCCGGCCTGCAGCTCGCGCTGGCGCTCGTCGTGGTGCTCGTGCTGCTGACGCTCGCCGGGCTGGCCGTCAACTTCGTCGCAGCCACGCAGCCGCGCAGCGCGCGCACCCGCGAGCGCGCCGGCATCGCGCTGCTCGTCGCGCTCGCGCTGGTGCCCGTCGGGGTCGCGGCAGGGCTTGCGCTGTCCGACAACGGCCTGGGCGGCTCGATCTCCAGCAGCTGGAGGTCGCTCACCGATCCCAATGCGGCGATCCCGGTCAACGACCCCAGCCGGCTCGCGGCCGCCGGCAGCGTGCGCGCGCGCTACTGGGACGAGGCGCTGCGGATCTTCGGCGACAACCCGGCGGTCGGTGTCGGCGCCGGCGGCTATGCCACGGTGCGCAAGCGCTACCGCACGGCCGACCCGGCGGTCCGCCATGCCCACGGCTACGTCGTGCAGACGCTGGCCGACCTCGGGCTCGTCGGCGCGGCCGTGAGCCTCGCGCTGCTCGCAGCGTGGCTGGCGAGCGCCGTGCGCGCGACCGGCCTGCGCCGCCGCGACCACGGGCGCGAGTTCACCGCGGAGCGCGTCGGGCTGCTGACGCTCGTGGCGACCGTCCTCGTCTTCGGCGTGCACTCCTTCATCGACTGGACGTGGTTCGTGCCCGCCAACGCGGCGGTCGCGCTGCTGGCCGCGGGCTGGGTCGCGGGCCGCGGGCCGCTCGGGCCCGAGCCGATCCCGGCCGCAAGCCCCGGGGCGCGATCCGCCCGCGATCGCCTGCGCGCCGGCCTGCGCGAGCGCCCGCGGGCCACCGGCGCGGCGGCGGCGGCGGTGCTGGCGCTGGTCTGCGCCTGGATGGTCTGGCAGCCGCTGCGCTCGGACACGATCGGGCAGGACGCGCTCGCCACGCTGGACGGCGGGAACGTCGCCGCGGCCCGCGCGCAGGCCCAGCAGGCGCGCGACCGCAACCCGCTCTCGGTGGACCCGCTCTTCGAGCTGTCGGCGATCGAGCAGTCGGCCGGGCGCAATTTTCAGGCGCGGGCCGCGTTGGAGAAGGCAGTGCGCCTGCAGCCCGCGAATCCCGACACGTGGCTGCGCCTCGCGCAGTTCGAGCTCGACGTCCTCCAGCGCCCGAGCGTCGCGCTGACGGCGATCCGCCCCGCGCTCTATCTTGACCCCCGCTCTTCTGACGCCGTCGCCGTGTTCCTTGCAGCGCAACGAAAGATCTCCGCCAAGTGAGAACCCTCCGCTCCATCTTCGTCGCCGCACTCGTGCTGGCGGCAATCCCGTCTGCCGCCGTCGCCTCCCCGACGCAGGAGTCGATGTTCCAGGACGACATCAACCTCGTCTACGGCACCGACACCCAGGTCAACAGCACGCTCGACACGCTCGCCGCGTTCGGCGTCGACCGCATCCGCGTGTCCGTCTTCTGGAGCATCATCGCCCCGGCGACCGACCAGACCGTGCGGCCGGTCTTCGACGCCACCGACCCGGGCGCCTACCCGCCGGCGCTGTGGACGCCGTATGACCGCATCGTCAAGGCCGCCCAGGCCCGCGGGATCGCCGTGAACTTCAACCTCACCTCGCCGGTGCCGCGCTGGGCCGCGACGGACTCGCCGCGCCCCGAGCTGCAGCCGACGTTCGGCCCCAACACCGACGAGTTCGGCAAGTTCGTCAAGGCCGTCGGCACGCGCTACAGCGGCACCTACCAGGGCCTGCCGCGCGTCGACTACTGGTCGATCTGGAACGAGCCCAACCAGGCCGGCTGGCTCACCCCCCAGTGGACGCCGGACCCGCGCAACGCCAACGCCTTCGTCGAGGCCGCTCCGGCCACCTACCGCCAGCTCGTCGCGGCTGCCTGGACGAACCTCGCCGACAGCGGGCACGGCAGCGACACGGTGCTCGTCGGCGAGACCGCGCCGCAGGGCGCCAAGGACCAGGGCCTGAGCCGGCCCCTCGCGCCGCTGCGCTTCCTGCGCCGCCTGTACTGCCTCGACGACAACCTCAACGTGCTCAAGGGCCAGGACGCCGTCGTGCGCGGCTGCCCGGACGGCGACCCCCAGGCCTTCGTCGCGGCCAATCCCGGCCTCTTCCATGCCACGGGCTACGCGCACCACCCCTACGCGCTGCTGTCGCCGCCCGATCGCAGGTCCAAGTCGGCCGACGACGTCGCGATGTCCGACCTGCCGGCGCTCAGCCGCGAGCTCAAGCGCATCTACGCCCGCTACGGCCAGAAGACGCAGAGCACCCGCGGGGTGCCGCTGTACCTCACCGAGTACGGCTACCAGACCAAGCCCGATCCGTTCACGGTGTCCTTCTCCCAGCAGGCGGCGTTCATCAACCAGGCGGAGTACATCTCCTACCGCAACCCGAACGTGCGCGCGATGAGCCAGTTCCTGCTGACCGACGACGCGCCCGTCCCCGGCGTCGATCCCAAGAAGGACCCGCAGCTGTACTGGCGCACGTTCCAGAGCGGGCTCATGCTGCTCACGGGCAAGCGCAAGCCCGCCTACGCCGCCTACGCCACGCCGATCTACCTCAAGCACCGGGTCATCCGCCGCGGGCGGCGCGCCGCCGTCTTCGGCATGCTGCGCGGGGCCAAGCCCGGCGTGGTCGCAGTGGCGAGCATCCAGTTCCGCGCCAAGGGCCACAAGAAGTGGCGCACGCTGCGCACGGCTCGCTCCAAGGGCGTGCGCAACTACCTCAACTCGTCGGTGCTCCCGCCCTCCAGCGGGAGCCTGCGCCTGCGCTGGAGCAACGGCGGCAAGCCGCTCGCCAGCCGCGCGGCGCCGATCACCGTCCGGCGCTGATATGGGGCGGCGTTTGTCAAGTGGGCAGCGGTGATCGCAGAGTGCGGCGGCGTCTGGTCGGGCGGTGTCTGTGGTTCGGGGTGCGGGTGGCAGCCGGGCGGCGAGGGCGCTTCAGGCTGATATCGGTTATGAAAGAGGGGTCGTTGTCCTTGGTCGCGAAGTAGGTGCGACCGGAACAGGGGCAGCGGGGAACTCAGGCTGAGGGCAGGCCGCCGCGCATATGGGCCGTTGAGCCCGT
>JAXDFS010000120.1:0-4959 GCA_034665465.1 Solirubrobacteraceae bacterium | reverse complement strand
CGATCGCGGAGTTGCCGGCGCAGGTGTTGGCGCCCAGCGCGAAGCCCGCGCCCGACACGCCGGTCGTCGGGATCGACATCGCGGCGGTGCCGGTGTTCGTCACGGTCACCGTGTGCACCGTGCTCGTTGTGTTGAGGTCCTGCGCGCCGAAGTCGATCGCGGTCGCGCTGACCGATGCGACCGGTGCCGTGGGCGGGGGAGGCGGAGGGGCCGTCGGCGCGCCGAAGCCGTCGCCGGTCAGCGGAACGCTCTGCGAGCCGCCGGGGGCGTCGTCGGTGAACGTCAGCGCCGCCGTCCGCGTGCCGTTGGCCTGCGGGATGAAGCGCACGTTGTCGACCGTGCACGAGCTGCCCGGCGTCAGCTTGACGCCGCTGCAGGTGCTGACGCCGCGGACGAAGTCACCGGGGTTCGCGCCCGTCACCGAGACGCCGGAGACCGTCATGTCTGCGGCGCCGTCGTTCTTCAGCGTGACCGTCAGCCCGGGGCTCGCGGTGTTGTACTGCTGGCTGCCGTAGTCGATCCCGCCGGGCGTCAGGGAGGGCGACGCGACGAGCGAGTACGTGTCGGTCGAGACGGCGCTCGGGTTGCCGGCGGTGTCGACGGCCAGCGCCTTGATCGCCAGGCTCGAGCTGACCGCGATCGGCGCGCTGAACGCCTTCGTGGTGACGTCGACGCTCGTCGCGGGCGCCGAGCCGTTGGTGGTGTAGAACATCGCCGCGCCGGAGTCGGTGTCGAACAGCGACACCGACTGGGTCGCGGTGTAGGTCCCGCCGGCCGGGGAGGCCACCGGCGCGGCCGGGGCGGCCGTGTCCTTCAGCAGCGACAGCGTGCCGCCGCCGATCGGTCCGCCGGGGGTCGTGTAGGTGGCGGTGGCCGTCAGCGTGCCGTCGGCGAGGGCGGCGACCTCGGCCGCCGGGATCGTCGCGGTCCAGGTCTTGGCGCCGGTGCCCGTGGAGAGCGTGGCTGCGACCGCGGAGGTCGTGCCCGCGCCGGGGCCGGTCACCTTGACCGAGACCGCGGTGGCGTCGGCCTGGGCGATGCCGCTCAGGCCCACGTCGGTCGCGACGTTGGCGCCATTGACCGTCGGGGCGCCCTTGTAGACGTGGTCGCTGGCCGTGACGCCGTTGGAGGCCAGTGGCGCGGTGCAGGGGGCCGACGGGCCGGGGCCGCCGGGGTTCTCGGAGATCGTGACCTCGCTGACGAGCGCCGAGTAGACGCCGCGCGACGAAGCGGCCAGCGCGAGGCTCACGTCGCCGCCGGTCACGTTCGTGAAGGTCGCGGTCCAGTTCGTCGAGGTGGGGGAGTCGTAGACGGCCGTGGCGCGCTTGGACTTCTTGCTGTCGGCGAACTTGCCGGTCGTGATCAGCCGGCTCTCGATCGTGCCTGCGGGAAGCTGGTTGCCGGCTGCGTCGCGACCGGTGCCGTGCACCACGATCGTGTTCGCGGCGGTGCCCTTGGCGGGCCGCCCGGCCGTGACGTCCTGCACGACCATCGTGTCGGTCGGCCCGTCGCCGGCGACGCTGACGACGTCCTGCGCCAGGATCGCGGGCGTCGTCCCGATCCAGCAGGCGCTGGGGTTGACGTTCAGGCTGCCGTCGGCCGCCGCCGCGCCGGTCGCGTGGGCGATCGTGACGCCGGCGCGGATGATCGTGATGTCCAGCGGGACATCGGGGGTGTAGCCGCTGAGCTCGAGCGCCGACGTGGAGTACAGCGTGGCGATCACGTGCGAGCCGCTGACCGCCGCCTGCGCCGAGCTTGCGAACGCGAGCACGCCGAGAACGCAGGTCGCCGCGGCCGCCATGCGAGCGCGACGGCTCGTCGAAGTGGCGGGATTTCGCATGCGGCTGCGCGCGGTGGCGCACGTCTCGGCGGTGATCGGCATCTGGTTCCCCTTTGTGGACAGCGGGTTCGTGCGCCATCCACGGTGCCACCCCGCGTAGGGCCTCAACAGAAGGGATCCGGTACGAAACCGGGGTACTCGGCGCACGTCTGTCCCGACGTGCGTCCGCGGCGATAGGGGACCTCAGTCGCATGGTTGTCGCCCGATCGGAGGACAAAACCCCGATCTCCGACCCTTCTCAGCACTGCGCGTTCGCGCAAAAGGCCATGCTCGAAGGGACCTGTCGGGAGCGGGTCACGGAGTGGGATCGTTGTCGTGCCCGTCACCACGGCTCGTGGCGACGGAATCTCTGGGGGCAAGGCATGAAGCCGGACGGGACGAGCGATGTTCAAGCGGCGTAGGCAGCGCAGCATGGCGCGCGACGCCGTGCGCGACACGGGCCCGCCGCCGCGCACCGGCATGGCCGTCGCCCGCTTCATGATCGGCAGCGTGCTCGCGATTGCGGTCGTCGTCGTCGGCGGGTTCTTCGCCCTGCGCTCGGTGACGGTCAAGGAGGCCGTCGGCGACACGCGCCACCAGGTCGAGGAGCAGGGGCGCCTGCTGGAGGCGTCCGGCCTCGACGCGGGCGTCCTGCGCCGCGACCCCGCGGCGATCGCCAGGATCGACAAGATCGTCCACAGCCAGCTTCTGACGGGTGGGATCGTGCGCGTGAAGCTCTGGTCGCGCGACGGAACCGTCCTGTACTCGGACAAGCCCGAGCTCATCGGTCGCCATTACAAGCTCGCCGCGGACGATGTCGCGCTCTTCGCCCACGGCGAGGCCGAGGCCGAGCTCAGCGACGTCTCGCACCCCGAGAACCTCTACGAGCGCGGACAGGGCAAGCTCCTGGAGGCCTACGACATCATCCACGCGACGGACGGCACGCCGCTGCTCTTCGAGATCTACCGGCGCTTCAGCTCCGTGACCGCCGACGGGCACCGGCTGCTGACGGCGCAGGCCCCGCCGATCATCGGCGGGCTGCTCGTGCTGCTGCTCTTCCAGGTCCCGCTGGCCTGGTCGCTCGGGCGCCGGCTGCAGCGCGGCCACCGCGATCGCGCGACCCTGCTCGCCAACGCGGTGCAGGCATCGGCCCAGGAGCGCCGCCGGATCGCGTCCGACCTGCACGACGGCGTCGTCCAGAACGTCGCCGGGGTGGCGTTCGGCCTGGCGCCACTGGCGCAGAAGGCCGAGCGCCGCGGACACATCGAGGAGGCCGAGGAGCTGCGCCGATCGATCGCCCAGCTGCGCCAGGGCGTGCGCGACATGCGCACGCTGCTCGTGGAGATCCATCCCCCGAACCTCGAATCCGTCGGCCTCGAGGCCGCCCTGCACGATCTCCTCAGCCCGCTGGAGGCACGGGGGATGGCGGCGACGCTGAAGATCGACGTCGGCGGCCAGGGCGCCCCCAAGGGCGACCCGCTCGTCTACCGCGCCGCGCGCGAGGCGATCCGCAACGTGCAGGCGCACGCCGAGGCGAGCTCGATCCACGTCCTGGTCAGCCATCCCGAGCCGGGCAGGACGCGGCTCGTGGTCAGCGACGACGGCAAGGGCTTCGCACCCGCGGATCGCACACGGGCGGGTGCCGAGGGGCACGTCGGCCTCACGCTGCTGACCGCGCTCGTCGAGCAGGCCGGCGGCCGGCTGACGGTCCGCTCGCGGCCCGGCGCCGGCACGATGGTCGTGCTCGAGCTGCCCGCGCCCGCGCTGGGCTCAGACGGCCACGGCCGCGCCGGGGGCGCGCCAGAGGCTGTGCTGCCGATCGACCTCGAGAGCGAAATCGGGCGGGCAGATGTCGAGGTAGTTGCGAAATGACCACTCGACGAAGCGCGGCGAGTCCAGGAGCCTGAGACCCGGCGTCAGCAGCCGCGTCGGCGTCACGCGCCCGACGAGGTGCTGGACGCGCAGCAGCCAGCGGTACTGCCATTCGTGCTCGGCCGAGAACGAGCCGTAGCGTGCGAGCGCCTGCTCGCGCGTCTGGCGCCCGGCGATCACGTCGCGCAGCTCGCGCCCGAGCGCGAGGCCGAAGTAGAAGGCCGGCCGGATCCCCTCCGCGGTGGTCGGCAGACAGTGGCCGGCGCTGTCGCCGACGAAGAAGATCCCGTCCTCGACCGCAGGGCGCAGCTCGTGCGGGATCCAGTTGCCCTGCCAGCGCTCGGCGGGCACGCCGACGTCGGCGGCGAGCTGGAGCGTCGGCTCCTTGACGTGGTCGCGTGGATCGAACGAGCCGACGCCGACGCGCAGCTCGCCGTCGGCGGGAAACGCCCACGAATAGCCGCGGCGCACGTACTTGGGGTCGATCCACAGCTCGAGGTCGGCGCCGGAGGCGTTCGGGTGCACCTCCAGGCCGCGCGACAGGCGCGCGTCGGGCGGCTGGACGTTTGCGCCCTCGCCGAGGATCCGCCGCCAGCCCAGGGCGTCGACGATCAGCGGCGCGCGCAGATCGCCGCGGTCGGTGTGGACGGTGAAGCCGGTGCGGCCCTCGACCTTCGCGGTCTCGAACTGCGCCGACCCCTCCGACTGCTCGCGCAGCAGCGCGCAGATGCGGCGGTAGTCGAAGGTCGAGAACGTCCACGGCAGCTGCCAGCGCATGCTGCGCCCGGGGACGTGGATCAGGAGGTCGGTGAACGTCTGCTGGACGGCCCCCATGAGCCCGAGGTGCTCGAGCCACTCCGTCGGGGCCGCGCAGGCGCTGGTCTGGCGCTCGCCGACCTCGTAGCGATCGACGATGAGCACGCGCGCGGACGTGCGCGCGAGCTCGCGTGCGACCGTGAGCCCGGCGAAGCTCGCGCCGCACACGAGCACGTCCCATTCACCGTGCAGGGGCGTGCGTGCATCCCCGCGCTTTGTTGCTCGAACTGGCATGCGGCGGGATTGTAAGGGCGCTAACCTCCCCTCCACATGACAACAACCATCACCGACGCTCCATCAGAAGCGAAGGTCGTCGAAGGATCAGACGGCCTGCTGCTCGAGATCGACGGGCAGATCGTCCCCAACTACGACGCCACGTTCACCCTCTTCGAGGAGGGCGAGGTCGTCACCGGCATCGTCGTCCGCATCGACAACGACGAGGTCCTCGTCGA